>CALDSS010000145.1 GCA_937924495.1 uncultured Saprospiraceae bacterium | reverse complement strand
TACATCAATTCCAATCAAATTAGGTGCAATGATTTCATCCACATTTTTACATGCTTTTAAAACACCCTTACCTAAAAATCGCTTTTTATTTTTGTCTCTCAGCTCAACAGCTTCGTATTTTCCGGTAGAAGCACCGGACGGGACTGCTGCCCTTCCAAAAGCACCATCTTCCGTCAATACTTCCACCTCAACCGTTGGATTTCCTCTTGAATCAATTATTTCTCTTGCTCTGATGTCGATTATTTCACTCATTTATTTCTGGCTTATTTTGCGAAATTAATTTTCGCTATTTGAAAAAAAATCATTTTTAAAACAGATGTTTATGTTTACTAAACTTCAAAAGTTTAGTAAACATTCAGGTTAAACCTCAGCAGTAACTTCAATCCCAATCATCTCAATAAATTGATCAAATAAATACCTCGCATCATGTGGCCCAGGAGATGCCTCTGGATGATATTGAACGGAGAATGCTTTTTTATTTTTAATACGTATTCCTTCGATGGTCTGGTCATTCAAATTCACATGTGTGATTTGAACGCGGTCTTTTGCTTTTTCTAAAGCGTCAGGGCTTACTCCAAATCCATGATTTTGACTGGTAATTTCAGATTTTCCAGTTTCCAAATTCATGACAGGGTGGTTGATGCCTCGATGTCCATTATGCATTTTATAGGTCGGAATATCCACGGCTTGCGCCAAAATTTGATGACCTAAACAAATGCCAAAAAGCGGTTTGTTTACTTCCAAAACCTTTTTGGTAAACTCAGTCGCATAATCCATTGGAGCAGGATCGCCCGGGCCATTTGAAATGAAATAACCATCTGGATTCCATTTTTTTACTTCATCAAAAGAAGTTTTGGCTGGGTAAATTTTTAGATAACAACCTCTTGAAGCAAGACACTTCAAAATGTTTTTCTTTACGCCTAAATCCAAAACAGCTATTTTGATTTTTGCATCTTCCTCACCCATAAAATAAGGCTCTTTGGTAGAAACCTTGGAAGCTAACTCTAAACCAGCCATGCTTGGCACCTTAGCCAATTGTTTCTTCAATTTCGCAACATCCGTTTCTTCAGAAGAGATGATGGCATTCATTGCTCCTTTATTTCTGATGTGACGTACGATTGCTCGCGTATCAATGTCGGAGATTGCAACCATTGCTTCTTGTTCGAAATAATCTTGAATGGAACTATCAGCTACCTTTCTGGAGAATTCATTGGTGAAATTTTTACAAACCAAACCTGATATCTTCATCGAGGCAGATTCAGTATCTGCGTTTTTGGCACCGTAATTCCCGATATGGGCATTGGTGGTCACCATGATTTGTCCGAAGTAGGAAGGGTCTGTGAAGATTTCTTGATAACCGGTCATTCCGGTATTGAAGCAGATTTCACCAGTAGTTGTCCCAATTTTACCGGCAGATTTTCCGTGGAAAACAGTTCCATCTTCTAATAGTAGTACAGCAGGAACGCGTTCATTATTGGCCATGCAGTCGTTCTTTTTAAATTTTGGCGCAAATATAAGAAGGGTAAGAGTTTTGGCATCAAATATTTATTAATTCTTTTCAACATACATTAAAATGAAACTTCCTTCAAATTCCTACTGTTAACTCATTTTACCTATTTTCGCCGCTCAATAAAAATAGCCAATGGATTATTCACCACGCGACTTTGAGAAAAAATGGAACCGCCAATGGAAGGAGAGCGGTTTGTATAAAGTTTCTAATGAATCAGAAAAGCCAAAATATTATGTTTTGGATATGTTCCCGTATCCGAGTGGAGCAGGGCTGCATGTAGGGCATCCGTTGGGGTATATTGCCTCAGATATTTATTCCAGATACAAGCGATTGAAGGGGTTTAATGTTTTGCATCCGATGGGTTATGATGCCTTTGGTTTGCCAGCTGAGCAATACGCGATTCAGACAGGGGTGCATCCTGCCGATTCTACAGAGACAAATATCAAGCGGTATCGAGAACAGATGGACAATATCGGTTTTTCATTTGATTGGAGCCGTGAAGTACAAACTTGCGACCCTGAATATTTCAAATGGACGCAGTGGATATTTTTGCAGTTGTTTGAGCATTATTATGATAACGCAACGCAATCTGCACAGCCAATAGCTGATTTGGAAACTCGATTTGCAAAAAGCGGAACAGAAGGAGTAGATGCCACTTGCTCGGAGACTATGATTTTCTCTGCTGAGAAATGGAAAGGCATGTCCAAAGCAGAAAAGCAGGATGTGTTGATGAATTATCGTTTGGCTTATCGAAAAGAAACATTCGTTAATTGGTGTGAAGAATTAGGGACTGTTTTGGCAAATGACGAGGTGAAGGACGGTGTAAGTGAAAGGGGAGGGTATCCAGTAGAAAGACGCCCGATGTTGCAGTGGAGTTTGAGAGTGACGGCTTATGCAGAGCGATTGTTGAAGGATATGGAAAATTTGGAATGGTCAGATGCCATGAAGAAAATGCAAGGCAACTGGATAGGTCGTTCGGAAGGTGCCCAATTATTTTTTGATTTATTAGGTTTTGAAGATAAAATTGAAATTTATACCACTCGACCTGATACCATTTTTGGAGCTACCTTTATGGTGTTGGCTCCTGAGCATGATTTGGTCGAAAAAATTACCACCATTGACCATGCCAACGCTGTTGAGCAATATTTAAGTTATGTAAATTCTCGTTCGGAACGCGAGAGAATTTCAGAAACGAAAGAAGTTACGGGAGCATTTACTGGAGCGTATGCAATCAATCCGTTTAATGGCAATCGCATCCCAGTTTGGATAAGTGAATATGTTTTGAAAGATTATGGAACTGGAGCCATCATGGCCGTTCCTGCTGATGATGAACGAGATAATCGTTTTGCCAAGAAATTTGATTTACAAATTGTGGACATCATTGACAAGTCGAAATATGCTTGGGCTACGATTGAAGATAAAGTTGGGGTTATGATTAATTCCGATTTTTTGAATGGTATGGAGGTGAAAGATGCTATCAAAGCGGTCAACGAGAAATTGGAAGAAAAAGGCATTGGCAAACGCAAAATCAACTATAAATTAAGAGATGCAATTTATAGTCGTCAACGATATTGGGGTGAGCCATTCCCGATTGCTTATGATACAAATGGCATAATTCAAAAAATTGAAAACTTACCCGTCACACTTCCTGAATTAGAGGATTTCAAACCCGCTTCTGGCGGAAAATCTCCATTGGCGCGTGCTGATAACTGGGTGAATATGGAGAATGGTTGGATGCGAGAAACTGATACGATGCCTGGTTTTGCAGGTTCCTCCTGGTACTTTTTGCGGTACATGGATCCGAATAATCCAGACGCCTTTGCAAGTAAGGAAGCGGTAAATTATTGGCAAGATGTAGATTTATATGTTGGTGGGACGGAGCATGCCGTTGGGCATCTATTGTACAGTCGTTTTTGGCATAAGTTCTTGTATGACAAGGGATTAGTACCTACAGCCGAGCCGTTTAAGAAGTTGATAAACCAAGGAATGATTCAAGGGGTCATTGAATTTATTATGCTTCAAAAAGAGGAAGAAAATGGTAGAAAGAAATTTGCCTGTGCGAAAATAGCCCACTCAAAAGGGGAGGAGCACTACGCAAGAATTCCGATCCACATTGATTATGTTCAAAATTATGGATTAGAAAATTCTTTCTTAAACGTGGAGAGTATAAAGCAATTCATTAAATGGCGTCCTGAATTTAAAAATGCCATTTTTGAATGCGGAAACGGCATTTACGAAAATGGTTTGTTCACGCCAACTGGTGATGCATCTGACTCCAATTTCTTGACCGTTTCTGAGGTTGGAAAAATGTCAAAATCAAAATTTAATGTCGTTAATCCTGATGATGTAATTGAAAAATACGGAGCCGATACTTTCCGAATGTATGAGATGTTTTTGGGTCCAGTTGAGCAATCAAAACCTTGGGATACTAAAGGAATCAATGGTGTATCTAACTTCCTGAGAAAGCTTTGGAACATTTTCCACGAAAGTGGTGAATTTAAAGTATCGAATGAGCAACCGACAAAAGAGGAGTTGAAAGTTTTGCACAATGCTATCAAACGCGTGTCAGATGATATTGAGCGATTTTCTTTCAATACCTGTGTCAGTCATTTCATGGTGGCCGTGAATGATTTAAGAAAATTGAAGTGTAATAAACAACAAATTTTCGAGCAATTTGCAGTTTTATTGGCGCCATTTGCGCCTTATATTTCAGAGGAATTATGGTATAAAATGGGTTTCAAAGATTCGGTTCATGTGCAAGTTTATCCTCAATTTAATGCGGATTTTTTAAAAGAAGATTCAATTGATTACCCCTTGAGTGTAAACGGTAAAAAACGCGCTTTGATGAGTTTGCCAGCCGATGCTTCCAAAGAAGATTTAGAAAAAATGGCTTTGGCAAATCCTGAATTACAGAAATGGTTGGAAGGAAAAACGATTCGTAAAGTGATTGTTGTTCCTAAACGTATGATCAATGTAGTAGTGGGATAAGTTGTTGATTTTCAATGATTTAAGTTTCCTAAACCTTCAAAGTTTAGTAAACTTGTACATCGACCAGTACCTTTCCAAAACCTACCATTCCCTAAATAAATAGGGGAGTAGAGCGTTAATTTCCTCTCAGGATGATATGATTCTTGAGAGGAAATTTATTTTTGTGCCGCACTTGAATTCACTCATAAACAAATCCCAGTCGTAAATGAAATCCTCCATAACTATCAAAGAGGCATACGGATATTTAGTAGAAAAGCTTTCTACTATTTATGAATTGCCAGAGGCGCAGTCAGTTGCAAAAATTTTATTTGAAGATGCTTTCAAAATCTACCAACCATCAGGCGAGAAAATGGATTTGAAAGATTTGATGAAATTCAGCAAATATGAAGCTCGGTTAATGGAAAACGAACCAGTACAATATGTACTCGGTCAAGCTGATTTTTTTGGATTGAAATTGCATGTAAATAAGGACGTGCTGATACCGAGGCAAGAAACGGAGGAACTTGTATTTAACATAAGAAAAAATATTAAAAAACGTGAAAGTCAATCAGAAATAAGAATTCTGGATATAGGGACGGGTAGTGGCTGCATAGCGATTTGGTTGGCCAAGAATATTGAGAACGCAAAAGTCACGGCCATTGACGTAAGTGCTAATGCCTTAGAAATTGCCAGAAAAAATGCGAAGCAAAATAAAGCCTCTGTAGAGTTCATAGAATTAAATTTTCTGGACGAGAATGCGTGGAGCGAATTAGGGACGTTTGATATTATCGTTTCAAACCCGCCATACGTGCTCCAAAAGGAAAAAACCTTGATGCCTCGTCGTGTAACGAATTTTGAGCCGCATCTGGCTTTATTCGTTGATGACCAGGACGGGCTGATATTTTATAAGCAAATCTCAGCTTTCGCTAAAGATCATTTATCGGAGAACGGCTCAATTTATCTGGAGTGTAATGAATTCAATGGAAGCGAAGTTTTGAAACATTACAATGAATCCGGCTACAAGGATGCTGCTTTGGAGAAAGATCTTATGGGCAAAGAAAGATTATTAATCGTTTCATAATTTATGTTATGTTAAATAGTGATTTTAAAGTTTTGCATCAACATAAAAAAGGTGAAATCAAGCAAGTAGAATTTTAGGGCTATTTTAAAATGAAAGTACAGGCTTTCGAGAAGTGAATACGGGCAAGAAAATATCTATACCGTGAAAAATTAGCTCAACCCCTCTCCTATCACATCTTGACAATTGTTCTTGTAATTGATACACCGAATGCCTGTTCAATTTTCAGGAAATAAGAGCCTGATGGGTATTCTTCTAAATCAACCATTGGTTTTGTAGTTTCGAATAACCAAGTTCCGAAAGAATTATAAACGTCAATTTTTTCAATTCCATCTGCTGGCAAAACATGAAATACTCCCCTACTTGGATTAGGAACTGCAATGATGAATAATTTTCCAGTTGGCTTGAAATAGGTTTTTTCTATTGGCTCTAAATCGCAACGAGCACCAGCTTTGGGGAAAATTTTAAAGTCAAATCGCTCTCGGTCTTTATTGAATAAATATTGGAAACTTGTGTCTTTCTGGCTGATATGAAATTCGTTGTTTAAAAAGATATTATATTTTTCAATGTTTTGATTGTCTCGCCATTTTAAAGTCATAGCATCTAATACCCCCTCATAATTTGCTTCAATTTCTTTTATTGGATTATTTGAGATTGTGTCCAATCTGATTGTAAAAACTGAATCACAAAATTGGCCGACGCTATTCTTTTGACGGTAGGAGTAAACCCCCTTGGTTAAGTATGTAGAGTCTTTAAATTCAAATGGAAAATCATTGCAGAGGAAAGCTGAAATATCTTTTTTTGGAGTTGATTTATTCGTTACCCAAAAATTGACAATGCTGTCGCAGTTAATTGAATCTTTGTAGGTCTTTTTGAAAAAAGTATCACTGTAAATCAATTCATCAGCCACGGTTATTGGCAAGTCATGATAATCGCAAATTGGTAAAAATTTATTAATTCTTCTTGTTTGTTTTGTCCTCAGTGTTATTTGTGAGGTGTTACCAGTAGTTGTATCGTTTCTCGGAGTTACAGTAATGGTCATCCTATTGCTGACTCTATTCACAACAAAGCAAGCTCTGTTTTTATCCTCTAAAATTTTTGAATCGGTATTCGGCCATTCATATTCTGTGGCTCCATATACTGGCTCAACTTCAACACAAAAAGTATATCCATAACATGGGGTTTCAGAACCTTGAACAACTCGAATTTGGCCAGTAACTCCAAGAGAGTCAACTGCGAAGGAACCACTTTCTCGATGGTAAAATGAATTTTCAAATGATGTTCCAAATCCGATGTTAAGAAAAGCAAGAATTGTAATCAAGTAGTTCATAAGAGTGATTTTAGCTTCTAATTGGATTTTAAAATCTAATATACCCACTCATCAAGATATTTCACAAAAACTTTTGCTAAATTCTCTGCATCCGAAATGGCACGATGATGAATGCCATCAAATTCAAATCCTTCTTTTTCAACAGTTTTGGCAAGACCACGCGGATGTCTGAGACCTTTTAATTCTTGATATTGTTTTTTCACGTTCATGTGAAACTCCAACCACTCCCCCTCTTCGTTGTGTAAATCACAATCGCGCTGAAGCATTTTCTTATCAAAACTACCCCATGAACACAGGTAATAATCTTCTTCAAAATCCTCTATCCAATCTCTAAAGTCGTTGATGACTTCAGGGAATCGTTTAGCTCTGTTGATGGAAATTTGGTCGATACTGGTCAGGTCTTTACAGAAAGAAGAAAGAATTGGATTGACAACAGGTTTGATAAATCGATTGAAAGAATCGAGGTATTCACCATAGCCATTTATTGCGACTGCACCAATTTCAATAGTCTCTTGCTTCATTCCTGGCGGACGGCCCATCCAGCAAGTTGCCTCCAAATCGTATATTATAAAAACCATTTTTCTTTAACTTACAGTTTCGAGTTTTTTCTTTGGGGTTTCTTCGGTGAGTTTTACGTGTTTCTCAAGCCCATAGTTTTCTAATCGGTTGTGATAAAAATAAAGCGTTCTAAATCTCTGACTGATTAGATTTTCGTTCTTATCCAAAGTTAACGGCTTCATTGGATGGTAAGAACCCATTTTCTGAATTCCTTCTTCAAGAATTTCCTGAGGAGATTTTGTTCGTAGCGATTCTGAAACTTTTACTTTATCGAGCTTTTCCATTTCCAGAAGTCTATCTTTTAAATCGCCAATGACCTTTTTTACTTTTTCTTTTGGAAATACAAAGTCTTCTGTCGGATATCGAAGGAGTCCGTACAAGTCTAATTCAGGATGGCAATTTTGCAAAACCTTGAAAGCAGAATAAGCAACCAAATGACTGGTCAAAACGATATTGTCAGCAAAAAATCGTTCCTTAATTCGATCTCCCAAATGACGAGTATATTCTCTTTCTCTTTGTAGGTCAACCGTTATTTCCCCATCTTTTAAAAAATAATCTTTGACCTCCACCACCCTTCCGTTTTGGTCAAAACTAACGCCATTTTCGTCCACAAAATTCCCGACAACATCCGTGGGTTTGCCCATTGCCATGGTAATTTCATTAGAAGCTCTAAAGAAATCCCAAAGGAATTTCAGCTGTTTTCTTATACTGTGAAATTCATCTTTTGCTTTAAGATATTTCTCTTTTCCTTCCCTCTGAAGATGTTGTTGAATCAAGTAATTTGCCTCAAGAACAAAATGATAACTTATCACAAGCGGAACAATGAAAACTTTTGTATCCTTTCCCTTTTGGTAAATTCTTCGTTGCGCTTCGGTGGCTGTACCCATCATCCCCAACTTGAATTTTGTCTCCAAAGCTCCTGACCGAGAACGAGTTCCACCAGGAAAAAAAATTGAATTTACGCCTCGCTCAATTGCAAGGATGTTCATCGTTTTTAAGGTCTCCAAGTAAATCGGATTTTTCTTTCTTCTATCCAGTCTATAAGCCCCTAGTCGATTCATGAAATAGGCCGTATAGCCCGTATTGTAAAGGTTTAAACCAGCGCCATAAGAGAACAAAGGAAGTCCTCCAAATAGATCTAAAATATATCCAATCAGAATAGAATCCAGATTGCTATGATGCGTCGGAACTAAAATAACAGTTCCTTTTTTCATCAAGGATCTTACTTTTTCAATCTCCCCTTTTAGCAACAATCGGTCTTCTAATTTATGTTTCTTACTGAAGATTCGTTCAAAGTTTCTACTTGCAGCAGTGTTTAATAATCGATTGAAAAAAGCAGTTAAAAATCTGCGTGCAAATAGAAACGTTTTTTCTTTAAAAGTCGCTACAATTTCTTCTGAGTAGCGGTTTACAACACTGTATAATAATTGTTGATTAAGCGCTTGTTCTATTTCATCCTCCTTTTGCTCATTTTTTACAATTTTCTTTTGAATGCCTTTCCAAAATTGTTTGTCTTTGGGCGGGTCAACTTTCCAAGGCTCTTCCTTAATTCTAAGTAGCTCTTTATAAGCCGTCTTAGTTAGTGGTTCGTGCAGATTTTCTCCATATTGAGCTATTAATTTTCTTACCACCTCAGCATTGATTTCCTCAATGAAATTGGCTCTGTCATCGCTTAATTTAGCGATGGGCCAATCCTTTATTTCAGGAATCACATGTTTGTATCTTTTTCCCATTTCAGTATTTTTAGGCGTCTTGAGCTACTTGTTGGTTGATTTGATCGATGAAATCCAATAATTCGTTTCTACCTTCTTTGTTTAAGCTACTTGTCGTAAACTGTTGTGGCAAAAACTGCCAAGTTTCCAATAATTTTTCTCGAAAATCATGGATGTTTTTTTCGATTACTTCAGGTTTACTTTTGTCGGATTTGGTAAAAACGATTGCAAAAGGAACGCGTTTTTTACCCAAAGATTCTATGAATTCTAAATCTATTTTTTGAGGAGAAATATTACAATCAATTAGAACAAAAGCACAACAAAGTCTTTCTCTATTTTCCAAATAATCATAGATCATGGTTTTCAAAGAAGCACGGTGCTTTTTTGAAATTTTCGCATATCCATACCCTGGTAAATCCACTAAGAACCAACCTTCATTTACCTCATAATAATTTAATAATTGAGTCTTACCCGGTTTACTGGAAACCAATGCCATAGACCCATTATCAACAAGAAAATTAATGAGAGAAGATTTTCCTACGTTAGAACGACCGATAAACGCAAATTCGGTTTTATCTCCTTTCGGACAAGCAGATTCCCGTGGAAAACTACCTTTAAATTTTACTGTTTTTATATCCATTTTACTAATCTATTCGCGAAGATAGTCATTAGAAAACAGCGATTAACATAAAAAGATTTGTAAAATAAAAATGAGAGCCAAAATCAATTGACTCTCATTTTATTTACTGAAATTTCGTGAATAGAAATTTCTTTTATTTCAATTCCTATTGAACAACAATTTCAATCGCATCAGTGCTTGCTTTTCCTGCATCTTCAGCACCCATCCCTTTAGAAGAAACTTGCTTCTTGCCTACTCCCAAAGTCTCCAACATCATCTCGATCTGGTCAGCACGCATTTTTGTCAGTTTCATACTCTCTTTCGCATTCTCACCATCATCAGTATGAACCTGAACAGAAATTTTAGAATCTGGATTCGCTTTCAATGCTGCAGCCAAACCTTCAAATTCTTGTTTAGAGAAATATGAAATTTTATGATTTTCTGGATTGAATTCCATTTTTGAAAGGGTATAAACAGAACTCGCACCGGCTTCTTTCTTGAACATTCCTCCAAATTTTCCTTTGAAGAAATCCGCAGTTTTTTCAGCGGCATTCGTTACGGCTTCTTTGATTTTAGCCCAAACTTTACCAATTCTGTTTCCTTTGCTATCAACATAGTAACCATTCACTTCTTTGAATTCTCCTTTATTGTAAAGGATTTTTCCATCACCGTCCGTCAAGTTACCTGCATCATCCAAAACCATCTTCATGGTTTTCGTTGCGCCTTCTGTTGCATTTGTAGTTACGGTTTCTAATTTCTCTGAACCCTCCGTTACTAATTCCGCTGATTTTGTAGAAATTGACTCAACAACATTTCCAGAAGCATCAAGTATTCGTCCAGAAGCATCTTTAGTGTACTCACCAGCTTTCTTGATTACATTTCCAGTGCCATCTACGAGGTTTCCAGAAGCATCAACCGTGTAATTTACGGCATCAGAAACGGCTTCAGTCGTTGTGGTAACTGTCTCAGTTGCAGCATCGACAGCGGTATTAGCAGTATTTTGAACGTCAGCACCACATCCATTATTCATCAAAAACCATCCAGCTCCCAACAATAGTGCTAATGGAATAAGGTATTTCATAAAACCTCCTCCTCCAGAAGGTTCTGGAGTTGAAGTTTGACTTCGAGTGGTAGAAGCTGTACTCGTGGTTGCCTTAGTAGTTTCTTTTGCAAACCCTAACAAATCTCCCATTCCCTCAGGAAGTGCAGATTTGACGTGCTTTTTCTGGCCAAGTAGCATTTCCATCAAACCACCAGCATTGAGGTTGCTTGATTTAACTTGTTTGCCAATCATGCCCAATACCATAGGCCCTAAAAGATTCATTAAAGTAGAATTTGAAGAGCTACCCAAGCCTGTAACTTTTCCGAGTAAACTCATCATTCCAGCTTTTTTACCACCCAAAATAAATGGAAGCGCCAAAGACCCAAGGTTCATTAAAGTACTGGTTTTGCTACCACCACCTAATAAGTCTCCCAAGTTGTTAAACATAGAACCGTCAAGGTTCTCTTTATTCAGAAAGTCTAAAATTCCAGCTGCACCCGATTGGGTAGAGCCTTTTTGAACCAATCCTCCTAAAAGTGAAGGAAGAATTGAATTGATTGCAGAAGAAGTTTTGGAGTTGTTTTCTCCAATTAGTTCAGCGATCTGGCTTGTAGCAGCAGACCCAAGCTGACCTTTTAATAGGTCAAGAATGTTTACCATTTTTGCAATGATTTTGATTTAGAAAAAGAAATACTGACCCAAAAGGGTCTTATTTTTTTGTGATGTCTGAGTAGGTTCCTTGTGCTTGAATGGGTGATTTCTTTTTTGACATGTATGAGAACGATAATATGACGCACTCTTTTCTTCTACCGTCACATTTTATCAGCTTTCTAAAAATATAAATTAATTTTTAAAAGTATAAAATACTGGTTTACAGATAGTTGATGGTTAAATGTAGGAAACTAAGGAAAATTATTTTTCATTTTAGTGAAGATGTAATCAAATTCTTCTTCTAAATATTTGGGTGAATATCCTTTTGATTTCGCCTTATCACTGTTTAAAGAAACATCTCGCGGACGAGCTGCTGACATTTTCACATCTGCTCTTTCGGAAGGAACGATTTGAGGTGTTTTAATTTTTAAAAATTGAGACAATCGAGTTGCAAAATCAAATCGAGAAATATTTTCTAATCCACCTAAGTGAAAGAGTCCGGTTTCATTATTTTCAATTAATAATCGAATTCCTTGCACTACTCTTTCTGCGTTTGCTGCAGTTCTATATTCGTCCGTAAAAGCGAATAATTTTTCACCACTTTGTAGCTTCTTAACCCAATTTTGAAAAAAACCAGATTTTTTTGGCGTGATTCCATACATCAGGGGAAGTCTGACAACTAAAGCATTTTTATTTGTTTCTAAAATGTATTGATCTGCATCTGCTTTATCTTTTCCGTAGATTGAAATTGGATTGACAGGATCTGTTTCCTGATAATCTCCTCTTTTACCATCAAAAACTAAATCTGTGGAACAGTGAAGGAATTTTATCCCAAAATGTTGACAGCTATTTGAAAAAGCAATAGGCAAATCAAAATTTAGCTTTCTTGAAATTTCGGGGTTTTCCTCACAAAAATTAGGATTGGCAGCAGCAGCAAAATTTAGAACGAAATCAGGTTGCTCAGTTTCCAATAATTGATATGCTGCCTTTCCATCAGCTGGATTTAAAAAATCAACTTTCGTCCATTCAATATTTTCAAATTGGTTAAATTTGGTTGAAGCGTACAGTCCAACCGTCTGATATTCAGAGGAATAAGAATTTAAAAAATGCCAACCTAAAAAACCTGAAGCTCCAGTTAGGAGAACTTTTTTTTGGCTCATTGACCCTGTATTGCCTTTTGTTTCAGTTGAGCAGCATTATTGAAATAATTACCAAAAATATTAGCTCCTTGTTCTGTCATTTGAGCAGTATAAGTCCTTTGCCCTTTTTCATAAAACACCAAAGCCGCGCACACCCCTGAGGTGAAATGTAAGTCTGCTTCACCAATTGTTTGCCCTTTTTCTTGAAAAAACAATCGACCCCTTGCTGGACAATTTGCTCCAATCTCAGGATTTGCTGTAGAAAGACTTGAAATAACAGATTGAATAGAAGGTTTTTGAGAAATATTCATTGAAAAACCCTCTTGATACATAATGATGTCGATATAATCGCATTTGTCATAAAGGTATTGAGCTAATTCCTGCGTGATGGGTGGAAGTTGAAAACCTGGTTGGGTCGGAGCAGCAGCAGTTTGTGAGCTTTGTTTTGATGTTGTTTGTGAATTTGTCTCCAGATTCTTTGGAGCGGAGTCATCACAACCAACAAAAAGAATAATCAAAAAAGTAAAAAGATAAATTTTATTCATTATTTGTTTTTTACAAAAAATAATAGAGCATGACATTTATGTAGCGATTGACCATTACGCCTGCGTTGTTGTCCAAATCATTCAATTGTTTAGACCATTTAGCATGGACGCCCCATTTTGGGTTGATAAAATAAGTCGCTCCAAAATTAATATTAAATGCGCTGGTATTAAAATTTTGAAAATCAGTAATATCTGCTCCACCAAGATCCGTAGCATTGAAATTGATCAATCTCCCATAGGTTACGCCAGCCTCAAATCCCAACCGCAAATATTCTTCATTTTCGTACTCACCCACCCAATCCTTAAATCTCATAACAAGAGGAACCTCTACATAATTGACTCTAATTTTATCAAAATCACCAGGACCATCAAATTTTCCTCTTGCACTGCCGAGTTGACTATACAATATTCCCATCGAAACTTGCCATCTTCTTGCCGTATTTATGTTCAAAATTGGGCCTGTTGCCACTCCAATCCTTCTGAATCCGAACAAGGCATCACCATCAATTTGAGACATGTTAAATCCAACTGCAGCTCCAGCCTCAAAGGTTTGGGCATGGGTTGGTTTTGGAATAAAAAATATTAATAATAAACTGATTATCAGTGTTTTGTATAATTTCATAGAGGTTGATTTAAGGAATACCAATTAATTTATGAGTCTGTAAACTCAGTTTCCACTTTGGATTTTTTAAACAATATTCAATGGTCAATTGGGTGTTTTTTTCTTTTTCCGAATCATCTAATGGCTGTAAATAAAAGTGATCAAAATCAAGTTCTTCAAAATCAGATGGTTTATTTCCCTTTTGCGGAAAAACCAATTTTAATTCATTTCCTGATTTTACAATGATTTTTGCCTTTTCTTTAGGACTCATACAAACCCAGTCCACCCCTATTGGTATTTCAATTGTTCCATTCGTTTCAACTGCCACCTCAAATTTCTTTTCATGAAATTCGGAAATAAGCAGCTCATCTAATTGAAGTAAGGGCTCACCACCTGTGCAAACAACTAATGGTTTGCCTGGTAGATTTTCCGGCCAAAGAGATTTTACTTTACCCGCCAATTCAATAGCTGAATATTTGCCTCCGTTTTCTCCATCGGTTCCCCAAAAGTTTGTATCACAAAATTGGCAAATTGCTTTAGACCTATCTTCTTCTCTTCCGCTCCAGAGGTTGCATCCCGTAAATCTGCAGAACACTGCAGGTCTGCCAGTATAAGCTCCTTCGCCTTGTAAAGTGTAGTATATTTCTTTGATTTTGTATTTCATCAAAAATTAAAAGTCAATCCATTTTAAAAATTATTAAAAAACATATTGTTTTAATTGTTCAAAGTTTACCTTTGCTCATCATTTTTTTAGAAGGGCAATGATAAAAACACTTTCCATAAAAAACTATGCAATCATCGAGGAGTTGGAAATTGACTTTTCCAAAGGCTTGACGATCATCACCGGAGAAACCGGTGCAGGCAAATCTATATTGCTGGGCGCACTCAATTTAATCATGGGTGAACGCGCTGATTTAAAGGTGTTTTATAACCTAAATGAAAAATGTGTTATAGAGGCAACCTTTGATGTTTCTAAATATAAAATAAAGAGCTTTTTTGATGACCAAGGTTTGGATTATGATGACGAAGTTTTTGTAAGACGTGAAATCGCACCATCGGGTAAAACCCGTGCTTTTGTAAATGACACGCCCGTCAATCTTTCTATTTTGAAAAGGCTGACCAATGCTTTGATTGATTTGCATCAGCAATTTGATACCATGGATATTTATGAAGTATCCTTTCAATTGAGATTATTGGATGCGTTGGCTAAAAACCATTCTCTGCTACTCTCCTATCAAAATCAATTTGAGATTTACGAAACCAAAAGAGCTAAACTTGATAAACTCATTCGTCAAAGCAAAAACGCAGATAAAGAGTTAGAATTTTTGAATTATCAGTTTGATGAATTTAATAGAGTTTCGTTGGTTGCAGGCGAGCAAGAGACCTTGGAGGAAGACCTTAAAAAACTAAATAATGCCGAAGAAATAAAGAAAGTGTCCAATACTGCTTTCTTTCAAATAAATGATTCAGAAACGTCAATTTCAGACCAATTGCAAGAATTGGTTCGTCAACTTTCAACTGTTTCAAAATTTGATTCAAAATTAAATGGGTTGACCGAAAAATTACAAAGTCTTCAGCTCGAATTAAATGAGTTAGGCAATGGCCTGGAAGAGGTGGCAGAATCGACGGAGTTTGATAAAGAACGAATCGAGGAGACGCAAAATCGCTTAGATTTAGTTTATAAATTACAAAAAAAGCATGGGGTTCAAACTATTGCAGAACTCCTTGATATTCAGCAAGATCTAAAGAATCAGTTAACCAGTTTTGGCGACCTTTCTGGTGAAATAGTAAGACTTGAAAAGGAAATTGATGAATTGGTTGGAGATTTAAGAAGTAAAGCAAAAGAACTTTCAAAAAATAGAAAATCGGTTGTTCCAAATTTTGAAAAGAAAATTCAATCTATGCTTTCTGAATTATCAATGAAGAGCGCAGTTTTAAAGATTGATTTTAAAGAATTGGACGATTTAACGCCGTATGGTTTTGATGAAGTGAATTACCTCTTCTCAGCCAATAAAGGTGGTCGATTACAACTTATAAAAGACGTCGCTTCTGGAGGTGAAATGAGTAGGCTGACTTTGGTGACGAAGTCTTTGGTGGCTACTTCCATTCCGCTCCCAACCCTTATTTTTGATGAAATTGACTCTGGCGTAAGTGGTGATGTGGCGATTCGAATGGGAGATATTTTGAGGAAATTATCGAGAGAGCATCAAGTGGTAGTCATCACGCATTCACCACAAGTAGCCTCAAAAGCAGATGCTCATTATTTTGTTTATAAAACAGAAACAGATACTCGCACCATTACTAAGGTGAAACAATTGACCCAGGAAGAAAGAGTGCGCTCGTTGGCGGTGATGTTGAGTCAAAATCCACCAAGTGATTCTGCGCTTCAGAATGCAAAAGACCTATTGGCAAGTGCCAATTAGAAACGCTCAAAAAATAAAAACAATTAACTAACTAATAGAATTCTTCGGAATTGAATCAATGGCAAACAACTTACTATCAGGAAAAAAAGGAATCATTTTCGGTGCATTGGACGAAAATTCAATTGCAACCAAAGTCGCTGAAAGATGCCACGCGGAGGGTGCACAATTGGTTTTGACCAATGCGCCTGTAGCATTCCGATTTGGTACCATCCAAAAATTAGCTGAAAAGCTAAAATGTGAAGCTATACCGGCTGATGCGACGAGCATGGAAGATTTAGAAAATTTATTTACTAAATCAGAGGAAATTTTCGGTGGGAAATTTGATTTCGTCCTTCACTCTATCGGCATGTCTTTGAATGTTCGGAAGAAAAAAGAATACACCAATTTGAAGCATGATTGGATGCTCAAAACTTTTGATATCAGTGCTATTTCTTTTCATAAAGTGATGCAAACTTTATTCACAAAGGATTTGATGAATGATTACGGAAGTATCCTTGGGCTCACTTATATTGCAGCTCAGCGGACTTTCCCAGATTACTCTGAAATGGCTGAGTCGAAAGCACTTTTGGAGTCCTTTGCTCGTAGTTTTGGGTACCATTTTGGAACTAAAAATAAAACACGCGTCAATACCATTTCTCAATCTCCAACTTGGACAACGGCAGGGAGCGGCGTAAAGGGTTTTAAGGAGTTTTATGATTATGCAGATAAAATGTCTCCATTAGGAAATACAAGTGCTGAGGCCTGTGCAGATTACTGTATCATGATGTTTTCTGATTTGACGCGTGGAGTGACGATGCAGAATTTATTTCACGATGGAGGATTTTCAAATATGGGTATGAATCCTTCAATATTGGAAGAATAATGTTTGTAGAAAAAGATAATGCTTTGCAAGCGTCTTTGAGGTTTGAAAATTTCAAAGACGCTTTTAATTTTATGATTGAAGTGGCTGCCGCTGCCGAGGAGTTGAATCATCATCCAGATTGGTCCAATTCTTACAGTCGAGTGAACATTAATTTAACCACCCATGATGCTGGGAATAAAATCACTCAAAAAGATTGGCTTTTGGCAAAAAAAATTGAGCTGATTGCAAAATCATTTGACTATGAAATTTCGGGCTAAGACTGAAGCGATTTATTCTACTAAATCTATCAAAACCCGATAAGAATCAAATTTTGCATCTTCAGTTTTTGGTTCCAACATGTGAAAGAAATCCACTTCCTTTTCTGAGTAATATTCTTCCAAAACCTGAGCAGTTTGAGAACAACGAATTTCGATTTTTCCATTTTCTAATTGCTCTTTTCTCCAATGGTAGGTTTTTTCGGTTTTATCGAAAATTCGTTCGTAGGTTTCTTTTTCATTGGAGTCTGGAGCGATTGGAGAAGCTTCTGAAAATGCCTTGCTATTTCGAGCTAACATTTTTCCATTTTCAATTATAAAAAAGGAAGTATTTGGCCAGTCTGCTTTTTTGCGAAGCATCTGTGCATAAAGCACTAATTGGATGTCTTCCTCGTTTTTAATTAAGTTTCGACGCCAACCAATTCCTCTCCATTTTAAATCAATAATGGCTTTCTCATTACCTCTTTCCAATACGATATCCGCAAATCCTTTATAATCCGTTTTGTTGATGGTTTCTTCCAATTCCATTTCTGTTTTCAGTACTTTCCAACCATTATTCTGAATCATTGAAACTAAATTCCAAGCTGCAAATTTGACTTTGTATTCAAAAGAAATTCTATCTGGTTCACGACCATACATCATCAAAACGGCACCTTCTTTTGAGAGCAAAACCGGAATTTGACGTTCGATATAATCCTCCACCATTTCTTTATTCCAGGTATAAAAATCTTTTTTCAAAAGTCGTTCAAAAATACGGTGAGCAAGATTGCCATAAAGCGTATTTTCTTTCACTACAGATAGAATTGAGGATTGACGCAACTGAATTTTTTCTCTAAAAATCCATTGATAGGGGTAATATAAAAGAGTATCCAGTTTTGTAGGCGTTTGGACACCTAAATCCTTCATCACGGCTCGATCTGAGATTTGAATAAAAGGCTTTGGTCTTCCAAATTTTTGATTATTAAGTGCAATTAATTCAGGCAGATTGAAATGCTTCGACCAA
Organism: uncultured Saprospiraceae bacterium; assembly: GCA_937924495.1. GTDB lineage: Bacteria > Bacteroidota > Bacteroidia > Chitinophagales > Saprospiraceae > JAGQWW01. The sequence continues at coordinate 6,458 of CALDSS010000145.1, read as the reverse complement.
TTTTCAAAACCAGCATTTTTATTTAAATCAAGCGTAATGTCTTCTAAGTTTTTAAAAGTCGCTTCTAAGTCGCCAAAGAGTGGATGAGGCATCACATCATTCCCATTTACAGTTTCTGAAAAAACAAGAACCAATTGTTTTTCAGTTTTTAAAACAGGTCGAATTCGCTGCCAAAGCATTCGTTGATTTTCAGCGGTGGGGGTATCTAATTCGATTTCTAATTTTTGTAAAAATGCTCTTTCTTTTGGATACCAGCGACTAAAAAATCGAGGCGCATCGGTTTGAGAAAAGTTCCACCACAGAAAGCATTCACTTTCGGAGAGAATGGCTGAGTCATGGTAAATGTGATCCAATCTGTTCAATTCCTCTTCTCTGAAAACTACAGGCGACGGTTCGTAAATGGTACGAACAATTCTTTCCAATTCTAAAAAAGTCAATTTTGTTTCAGGTAATGTTTGAAGCAATTCTTTGATTCGTCTTGCCTGTTCTCCCAAAACAATTAGCGAAGAATTTTTTGCTCCTTCTTCATCAAAAACTTCGAATGCCCATTGTTCCAATTTTTCAAACATATCGACCACTTCTCTTTTGGGAGCAGTTTCTGTGATTTTATGTCGTTTGCGTTCAAACCAAAATTCATATTCCTTTCTGATGAAATCATAATTGACTGCATCTGTTGATTCGCTATTCAATAATTGCCCAAAATATCCTTCTACTCCCCTCTTCCACTCCTCGCTATTGAGTCCAGGTTTAGAAGCCATCAAACGGGCAATTACAAACCCCAAACCATCATCCAACGGTTTTACAGCAAGTGAAACAAACTCCAAAATTTTATAAGGATCAATCGGTTCCCACAAAAAAGCTGGAATTAATTTTAAAATCTGCAAACTGGGTCTGGCAAGCGAAGCAGAGGGAATGCCTAAACTCGGAATGCCTTCTTGAATAAAGGCATTATCTAAGCCTCTGTTTTTCTCAGGAATGAGACAAAGCGGCTTAAATTCTGGGTTTTTCTTCATGAATTTTGCCAACCAAGTGGCCGCTTCATTTGCCCTTTTTGATTTTAAAATCAATAGACTTCCGTCGTTTCTTAGGCTGATGGTTTTCGCATCTTTTCTTCCTTCTGATACTGATTTTTGAAAACCAGCTAAATCAGAATTTTCCTTTTTTGTAGTATTAGTTTTACTGAGTTCTTCGATTTTTACTTGCGACTTAAGTGCAGCTAATAATCGTTGGATTTCAATTTTTTGAAAATTGATTGGCTCGTTAATCAAGATTTTATCAATGCTAACAGATTGATTTTCAAGTGCTTGTAAAATATCGTTGATTCTATCCGCTCTCCCTTTGGCCAAAATTAGACTCGGTTCAATCTCAATAATATTTTCTATTTCAGAAATAATTCTAATCCGCTCAGGAGCATCATTGTTTTCTACAAAATCAAAACCTGAGGCAGCTAATTCGTCTCGGCGTTTCAATAACTCGTTTGCCGTTGCAAATTGATCCGCTTCAAAGGAATGGGAGAAAAAACAGATCTCATTTAAGGCGAGGTAGTTAAGAATGGCCTGACGATATTGTTCGATTCGCAAATAGTCAACATCATTGGGATGACCAGTGAGTCCCAATTGACTCTCCAACAACGAAAGCAATTGATTTGGGCCACAAATCATGGTTCCAAAAGAAGTCTCTTTTTTACTTAAAAAAGCACCTTCATCCAATTCAAGTCCAAAATAAATCGTCATTTCATTCAGATTTTATACTTTGCTTCCATTATCGGAATAATGGTTGCAAGTTTTCTCAAAAACGTAAAATAAATGAAATTTCGAATATCAATCTTTATTATTGCCACAGTTATTTTTTTTTCGGCTTGTAAAGACGAATCGAACGAACCAGAACCATCCACCGATTGGTCTGATGTAGAAATGGTAACAGGTGTACAATTAACTGATTTTAATGGCAATCTTATCGGGAAAGTTGGAAATCCAAATACAAAAAATGAGGACTTTGCAATTTTTCCAAACCCTGCTGTTGATGTGATTTTTATTCAAACCAGAACGGCATTAGCCGAATTGTACATTTTACCAGCCTCGAAAAATATGGAATTTAGTGATGAGAATTTTGAGGAACGATTTTCGGGGTTTCAGTATTCCACAGATGACATTGTAGAACCAACCACTCAAAGTTTGACTTTCGATAGTTTGGTTCAAAACACACAAATAAATATTTCAGATTTTTCAACGGGTTATTACCGTCTATTTTTTAGAGAAAAGCAAGGTGGTGATTTCCAGTGGGAAAACTTATACATTGATAACGAAAATCCTTCCTCAACTATGATTGATAGTTTAGTTATAGATTGGAAATAAAAAAGAATTATGCAAGTACCTACAATGGCTGCCCTATCGGCAGAAGGAAAAAAGCCAGAGATATTATTTTGGGTTGGTTGTGCTGGAAGTTTTGATGATCGGGCGCAACGAGTGACCAAGGCATTCACCAAAATATTATTGGAGGCAGGTGTCGATTTCGGCATTTTAGGAAATGAAGAAACCTGTACAGGCGACCCCGCTCGTCGAGCTGGCAACGAATTCATTTTTCAAATGTCTGCCCTTCAAAATATTGAGATTTTGAATGCCTACGAGGTAAAGAAAATAGTAACCGCTTGTCCTCATTGCTTCAATACCTTAAAGAATGAATATCCTGCTTTGGGTGGAAATTATGAGCTAATTCATCATACTCAATTGTTGCAAGAATTGATTGATGAAGGAAAAGTGAAAATGAAAGAAGGTGGCACTTTCAAAGGTAAAAAGATCACTTATCATGACAGTTGTTACTTAGGCCGTGCAAATGGAGTTTACGAAGCGCCACGGAAGGTTTTAGAGGCCTTGGATGCAGATTTAGCTGAAATGAAGCGGTGTCGGACTACAGGTCTTTGTTGTGGCGCGGGTGGTGCTCAAATGTGGAAAGAAGATGAGCCGGGCAACAAACGTATCAATATGGATAGAACCGAAGAAGCCTTAGCGACAGGCGCAGAAGTAGTAGCAGTCAACTGTCCTTTTTGCTTGACGATGATGTCTGACGGCGTAAAAGCCAAAGAAAAGCAAGAAGAGGTCATGGTTTTAGACTTGGCGGAATTGATCGTACAAAACAATAGCTAACTAAACAGGTTGTATTTTTATGAAAAGTGAAGTGTTCCATGCGTTATCTGCCGAATCCAGAGTTTGGATTTATCAATGTAATCGAAATTTGACCAATGAGGAGGTTGGGCGTCTCAATCCCACTCTTTCTCAATTTTCTAAAGAATGGGTTAGTCATAATCAGCAATTGAAAGCGGCAGGTCAAATTCTTCATAATCGTTTTTTGGTTTTAATGGTTGACCAGACACATGCTGGCGCAAGTGGTTGCTCCATTGATTCTTCAGTTCGATTTATTACAAATTTGGGAAATGAAATTGGAGCGAGCTTTTTTGATAGAATGACTTTCCCTTATCGGAAAAATGAAGAAATTCTATTTGCTTCAAAAGATGAATTTGAACAGCTTTTCGCGGACGGAAAAATAAATGATGAGACCATCGTTTTTGATAATTTAGTAAAAACTAAAGCCGATTTGGAGCTCGCTTGGGAAAAGCCACTTTCCCAAAGCTGGCATAAACGATTCGTTTAAACTCATCTCTATGTTAGGTAAGTTCAAAAAATGGTTGGGGATTGAAGGCGTAAAGATTCAATTAAAAGTGCCTTCTGAAATAAATGCATCTGATACAACAATCAAAGGTAATTTGAAACTTGAATCTTTGAGCGAGCAAAAAGTTTCGAAGGTCATTGTTCGATTAGTAGAAAAGTATCAAAGAGGAAGAAAAAAAGAGCGGCTGTTGGATGAATATTCGATTGGTGAAATCTCTTTTGATCAAGAATTGACCATCCAACCTGAAAAGCCATTGTCACTTGATTTTACACTCCCCTTTCAATTGCGTCAATCAGAAATTGATGCGTTTGGAGAAAAAAATGTTTTGACTGGTGGTTTAGCTAAATTGGCTAAAATGGCCTATTCTGTAAACTCCTCTTTTCGAGTTGAGGCAGAGGTTTTTGTTGAAGGAGTAGCTTTAAATCCTTTTGATAAGAAGTTTATTATCCTAAAATAAAACAAGCAGAAGCTGAATCCTTATACTGTTTTATTTTTCTTGCTATTTTACTTTTGAAAATCCCGGCTATTTCCCTAAACTTTTCAATAACTCTTCATCTGATTTTCCTAAATTCTGAAGCATCACATTTGCCTGATCCACAAATTCATGTTCTGGATATTCAGCAATAAATGCTTTGTATGCCACTTCGGCTTTCTTGTAATCTTTCAAATTTGAATCGTACGTAAACGCTTCGTAAAATTTTGCATCCCCTGCTTTTTTATGATTTGGAAATCGCTGGTAAACGGTTCTGAACAACTCTAATGTTTTTCCTCCAGAACCTAAATTTCCAGAAATAGTGGCGGCGTCAATTAGAAATTTCGGAGCAGTCTCGCTTTTCGGATTCATCAGTGCAAAATTCTCGACAGTTGTTACAAATTCTTGCGCAATTTGACGATTAAATCCATTCTCTGTATCGAAAATCTGTTTCCCAATTGCTGATATTTGATCTTCCAATGAGGTATCACCATTATATTTAACTCCTGATTCAGGGAAATTTGTAGCAATAGATTGACGAATCATGTTCGCCTGAGAATTTTTTCTAAAAACAGTTTCATAAATATTGGCCAAAAGTCCTCCATTTGAGACTACAACATCTTGATTGTAATGACCAGAAATGTTCTGAGATAAAAGGGCCATGGCTTCTCCAAACTTTTGATTTTGGGTCAAAACACCTACAACTTTCTCAGATTTAGCAGCCAAATCAGCAGAGGAACCCGTCCAGTTTTGAAACTGATCTTGGATCTTGGGAAGCAATTCTCCCATGTTTTCTACAGTTAATTGAGATGCAAGATCTGATGAACTCGTTTCACTTTTACAACTAAAAAGAAAGATGAAAAAAGAAAAATAAAGTAATACTGAATTTTTCATATTAGAATATATTTAATTTTTAATCAATTCTTGATCAGGAAGTTGAAGAGAGCAACCCGCCCCAATATTATACAATCTTCGCAAATTTTTCGCTTCGTAACTTTTAACTAAAATGCGAGAAGGACCAAACTCTGGCTTCTTTTGATAAGCAGCAAATCCTTGATCACAATTCTCAATGGTTAAATTCTCAATCGCTAAAATAGAGAAATCTTTTGAGGCGACTCCAATGATCGAATTGGTGACTTTGGAGTCAAATAAATTCACCTCTGATTCTTCTCCAACACTCACTCCTTTATCGCCACATTTATCAGCAATGCAATTATGAATATTGATATAACTACCAGAGAAATCCAATCCATCATTTCCAGTATTTAGGAATTTAGAATTCCAGATAACTCCATTACAAAAATCGCCATCAAAACCATCTGAGAAAGTTTCTGAAACCGTGCACTCTGTCATTTTGAATTCGCATCGAACTAGGTTCAATCCATCTTCACAATTGTTCTTTTCGAAAGTACAATTTTCTAAGGCCACCAATCCTTCATAAATTGTCACCGCTCCAGTCAGATTCCAACTTTTATGTTTTAAAGTATTGAAATTTGAGAAGTGAACATGTCGTAAAATACAACTATCCCTTGGTTCAATAACGGTAAACCCTCTTGCCGTTCCATCACTGGAATATATTTTGATTGGTTCTGCTTTTGTACCAGCCATAAAGACTGGAGACTTCGAAATGAACTTCGCATTTTGTTTGAAATTTATTTCAAATCCTTCAGGAAAAAATACTTTATAATTTGCTGGTATCAAGATATCCTTTGTCGTTTCGTGCTTTCCTTTTTTAAATAATACAACACTATCCTTTATTTCAAAATATTCGTTTGATTCTATTGTTAAATTTTCAAATAACTCCTGTTGAGGTGTAAAATTCATAGGAGTTTTCCATCCCATAATTTTTGTAGAAACTTCATTCTCAATGCCCACTACTTTAAAGAATAAATATTTTGCACTTTCAGGAACTTCCAATTCCTCAAACATTCTTAAGCGTTGATTTTTTAGTGCTTTTTGCGCAGTTAGTCGCGCATTTCCTAAACCGTACTTTTGATCGATAAAATTAGGATGCATGGCTCTCAAAAAGTGAGGACGCGCTGGCTGAGATTGAAGAAATATTGGGTTTTCAAATCTCTTTGATATTCTATTTGGTTTCGTTCCATATCCAACAATTTCTATGGGCAAATGATGTATGTTGTTGATTTTCAATAACTTAGACCCGCTTTTCTTTTCTTCAGTGTAAGCTTTTAAGGATTGTTCAAATGGAACAATTTGTAGATGAATGATTTGAGCAAGTTCAATAAATCTGCTTGGATTGAAGTTGTAATCTGGATATTCATTCTCCAACCAATTCAATCGCTTTAAGACTTCTGGTTCA
>CALDSS010000144.1 GCA_937924495.1 uncultured Saprospiraceae bacterium | reverse complement strand
AGTACAGGACAAAACATAGGTTTACTAAACTTCGCCTTCGCTAAATGCACTGATTTAAATAATTCTATTCGCGAGTTTTTAAAAATTAAGTTTAGTAAACCTCTCATTTCACTTTTGTCCTGTACTTAGGAATTCAATCTTAAATAATTTGTGCTGCAATAATATAGACACCGTATTAAGTTTGCTTCCCTAATTCAAGAATATGTTCAAGAAAAAATACTTGCTCATCATTCCACTCTTTGTAGCTGGATTTTATATTTGTCACTTCCTTATTTTTGTTCCCAACAATTATTGGAAACCAGAACCCAAATGCGTTTCCAATCAGTCCTTTGATTTTTCAAAAAAAGGAACTGCGCATCTTTTAGAGTTGAACAAGTCACTTGAAGGAAAATCAACTGAGCAGTATCGCTATTTTTTCAAAACTTTTTTGGAAGAAGAAAAAACATACATGGTTATCAATTTCAGAAATAAAAAGAAATGTTTTGATGTAAAAATGTTAGTTGAAAAGTGGGATAAATTAACTGGGATGCGTCGTGCCAATGGAAGATCTTATCCGAAAGAATTGTATAATTTGGAATGGAACATTGAAAATGGCGAAGTCGTTTACCAAGACATGCATCCAATAATCGACTGATAATCAATAACTTATAAAATGAATCAACGAATTGCGCACGTGGCTTTAGTTGTAAAAAATTACGATGAAGCTATTGAGTTTTACACCCAAAAATTAAACTTTGATTTAATTGAAGACACCCTTATCGAGGATGGCAAACGGTGGGTTTTGGTACGCCCAAAGGGAGATTCGAATTGTTGCCTTCTGCTTGCAGAACCTGTCAATGAACGGCAAGCTGCTGCTATCGGCAATCAAACTGGTGGCCGAGTTTTTCTATTTTTATACACTGATAATTTTGAAAGAGATTACCAAAATCTCCTCGATCAAAACATCGAAATTATCCGTAAACCAGTGGTAGAACCCTTTGGAACCGTTGCCGTTTTTTCTGACTTATATGGAAACTGGTGGGATTTGATTGAGCCGAGCGAAACAAATAACTTGGGTTGCTAAACAAGAATTGTAAAGAACTCAAAATCATTAATAGGAAGAAAAATCAATTAGAGAAATCGGGAATCCGTGAATGAAACATTCTCGAAATTTCGGATTCCCGATTTCTCGAAATCTTCTTTCTACAACCCAACCACCAATCCCAATCCAACCCAATCACCTCGTTTGAAATCACCAACACCACCCTGTCGGTAGTAATTATTGAAAGTGCCAGCCTCGTCGTCGCCTGCTTGTACGCCACCACGCAACGTATAATTGGCCGTGAGTTTGAAATCCATGTTGAAGTTATATTCCACGCCGATGCTAAACTCATCGTCATTGCCCGTGAAAGCACGCATGAGGTTGGCTTCATCTTTTCCTTGTTGTGTTTTTGGCCCAGCGAATTGTACCGCCATGGCATAAGGCACAAGAACATGCCCGTTTTTCAAATTGATATTTACAGTTGCTCTGGTAAACCAAACTGCAGCATCGGATTCTATTTCTTGCTCAGGATTACTAAATACATCAGTTCCTTTTCTATTCAAAAGATGATACTCGCCATCAATATTGAAAATATCATAATGCAAACCAAATTCAACTCCGTACGCTGAGTTTTCTTTGTACAAATCTGTGGCACCTTGATAAGAACCAGAAAAAGCGATTGTCGCACCATTCCGTTTTCCAAAATAATTGGACTTGTAACCCATCGAATATCCTGCTCCTCGTGGCTGACCGATATCGAAAGTCAATTTCCCTGCCCAAAGGGGAGATGTTACATTTCCAGCTGAGTTACCGTTGTAAGAAACAAACTGCGGAGAATGGATTCCGACATCATATTGCAATTTGAATTTACTTTCATTCACCACCACACCACCTAAATTAATACCCGGAGAACGCCCTGGCCCCGTTCCTACAATATGTCTTCTAAGATAATTTTGAGACCAAGCTTTTTCCATGGAAGTAACACGAGTGGGAGCTGTGTTGCTTTCTCTTCCTACTACTGTTGCGAAATAGCCAGTCGTCAGATTGAATGCGTCGTTTTTTGATAAGCGCCATTCTATTTTTGCTAGCCACAATCGAATGAATGGATTTGCACCATTGTTATTTCCACCAACCGTACCCGCCAAAACGTCTCTTCCGACAAAATCATAAGCACCTACTAAAGCAAATTTGAAATTTTCGTAGGGTTGCCCCTTGAAGCCAATTCTTGAGCGATGTAATTCAGAATTGAATCTATTACTGACTGGATCAGGCAAACCGGTGCCATTCAAAATTTCAGTTCCAATAGTATAAGTTGACCAGAGCTGCATCATGGCCACGGGTTGGATTTTATAGGATTCTAATTTTTTGGCAAACTGAGTTTGTGGTTTTTCTTGCCCAACCAGAATAAAAGGGAACAAAAAAATAAAAAATAGAAGCAAAATTCTCATATCAGAGATTTAGTTGAAAATTTAAAAGAGGTGGTATTGAAGGTATTTAAAAAACCCGAAGATAGGTGGTCTAAATAGTAAATCAGAAATTGTACAGACAAAAAAGAGGTTTCAGCATTCGCTAAAACCTCTTTCTCTTTATAAAGAAATCATTTTCTATCAATGCGGTAATTTATGTCTCAAAGCACCATAAACATAGGCTCCAAAAACACCACTCGCGATTATCACAAAAATCACCCAAACCCCATGTCCTACCAAGGTATATAATGGCCCAGGACAGGCCCCCGTCATCGCCCAACCCAATCCGAAAATTGTGCCTCCAAAAAGTAATCTTTTTACCTGCATTTCTTTGGCTTGCAGTTTCAGCGGTTTTCCTTCATAAGACGTCAAGCCCATCTTTTTCATTAAGAAAATACCGAGTGCGCCTAGCACAACTGCCGTCCCAATGATGCCGTACATGTGAAAACTTTCAAACCGAAACATCTCTTGAATCCGATACCAAGAAACGGCTTCTGATTTGGTCATGATGATTCCGAATAGGATTCCGAAGAAAAGGAATTTTATATTTTTCATAATTATCTTTTTTACTCGAACGGGTAGTCCGAATTATGAGATTATAGTTTTAAAATTATTGGCAACAACAAATGAGTCATGACCAATCCTCCAATAAAAAATCCGATCACTGCCACAAGGGATGGCAATTGCAAATTGGACAAACCACTAATGGCATGACCAGAAGTACAACCTTTTGCCCAACGGGTTCCAAAGCCAATAAAGAAACCGCCCACCACCATGATGATGATTCCTTTGAGAGAAGCCAGTGTGCTAAAGTTGAAAATATCACGAGGCACGAAGCCCAGTCCTTCAGCCTTTGATTGAGGAGTAGCGACGCCAACCGAATTCAAATAATCAATAGTTGATTGCGAAATTTGGACGGGCTCTGGACTTTGAAAAACGGTAGAACCTAAAAAACCACCAATTGCCGCCCCGGTCAAGAACACCAAAATCCATGCTTGGGTTTTCCAATCATAATTAAACAATTCTACTCTTTTGCCAGCACCACCCATGGAACATATAGTTTCAAAGGAAGTAGAAACACCAAATTTTTCACCGGCATATAACATGATAAACATCAGCGATGCGATGGCAGCGCCAGAAACTGCCCAATGCCACGGTTGGCTAATAAATTCAATAAGGGATTCCATATTTTTAATTTGAAATTTATATTTGATTTTGAATTATCTCCTATTCTTCTTCATCAACATTTGACTGAACAGCAAGTTCAGTCCATATTTTGACATCTTTGAATTCACGATTTTGAAAGGCTCTCAAAGCATCTTGATTGATCATAAATACATTTTCTACACCGATTCTTTTTATCAAACCTGCTTTGGTAAGTCTGTCTCGCACTCGTCCCAAAATTCCACTAAGATATAAATCTACGTCATTTGATTTCAGAAAAACTAAAACATCTTCGATAGCGTGCAGCCCAGTCGAATCTATCGTCAAAATACTGGAAGCATCGAGAATTATAACTTCCAAAGTCTCCTCTCTTTCTTTACCGTACTGGTAAATTATATTTTTAAAAAAATCAGCATTCGGAAAATACAGCGGCCCATCAAACCGAAGCATCAGCACTCCTTTTTTTGTCTCGGCCTCTGGGAATCTTTTTATGTTTCTAAAATAGGTAGTACCTGGTATGCGCCCCAATTCAATCATTGGAGGAACAGAAGAAAGGTAAGTATTTTGCAAAACGGAAAGCACAACTCCCGTCAATACACCAAACTCAATCCCCACTCCCAAGGTCACTAAAAATGTAACCACCATCATCCAAAAATCAGGGCGATGTAGCTTCCAAAGTTTTATTGCTTCTTTATATTCAAACAACCCTTTTACAGCCAATAAAATAATAGATGCCAACAATGCCTCTGGCAAATAATAAAATAAGGGCATCAAAAACATCAAAGTAATTGAAATCAACAATGCCGTAAGAATAGAAGACATCCCAGTCCGACCTCCTGATTCGTTATTCAAAGCCGATCTCGAAAAACTACCCGAAGTTGGTATTGATTGAAAAAAAGCGCCTCCAATTTTGGATATCCCTAGCGCTAATAATTCGCGATTGGGTCGAACTCGATAATGGTCATGCTTAGATTCAATCGCTTTTGCAATTCCGATGGACTCAACAATTCCGATCAACGTTACGGTAATAACTGTCGGCAAAACCAATCGAATATTTTCTATTGAAATTTCAGGAAAAATCAATTTAGGAAGTCCTTGCGGCACGGCTCCAACAATACTAATGCCTTTTTCTTGAAGTTGAAAAATAGAGACCAGTGCTATTCCGAGCAAAACTGTCAGTAAAGCTCCTGGTATATTTTTATTTATTTTTTTTAAAATCGTAATTGAAACCATTCCTCCTAATCCTAATCCCAAAGCCAAAAGATTGGTTTCAGAAATATGAATCATTGCGTAGATAATCGTTTCATAAAAATAATGAAGCGGTGGTATCGAAATACCTAATAAATATTTCAATTGACTTGCCGCAATAATGACAGCAGCAGCAGAGGTAAATCCTGCAATAACTGGATGCGAGAGAAAATTGACTAAAAAACCCAACCGTAAAAAACCCATCAGCATCTGCATGATTCCAATCAACAAACCTGTCAATATCACCAAAGAAAGATACGTTTCACTAAACGGTTCTGCTACATGCCCTATCCCTGCATAAATCAACAAGGCAGAAACCGCAACAGGTCCAATTGACAAGTGCATTGAAGTTCCAAAAATGGCATAAAGAAATAACGGAATGATACCTGAGTACAATCCATAAATTGGCGGCACTCCTGCCAACAGGGCGTAAGCCATCCCTTGCGGAACAAGCAAAACGCCTACTGTCAAACCAGCCTGTAAATCTTTTCGAAAATCAGATTGGGAATAAACGGAGAGCCAATCCAAGGATGGAATGAAATAACGCAACGTGTAGCGCTGGTCCGCAACAGATCTAGGCTTAGAAGAACGGTCTTTGATATTAATTATTTTTTGTCTTTTGAACCTTCCACATAATATACCGACTCATCCGGCTTCAAGGGTCGCTTAAACCACATTGGCCTACGCAAACCATTTGGCCCCGGCGCAGGTCTCGTCATTTCCATCCACTCTTTATAAACTTCATGCGACTTGTTGGTATCCACGAAAATATCACCGTATTTGTCGTTTGGCCCAGGCTGCTCCAACCGCACTCTCTGATGCCAACAATGCATCCCAGAAATTGGATCTGGATGAACTGCATGAGTGATATTTTGGTGTACGCCACCATCTTTCCAAAAGATTCGTTTTGAATCTGCATCTTCACTATTGAAGGGTTGAACCCCAGCCACTGTTGACATTTTATAACCTCCTTTTCCGTCCGTTTGAATATCGACAGTGTTGGTTGCCCAACGATTTCCAGCATCTTGTTTACGGCGCCAACGTCCGAGGTGATGAGAGCAGGCAATTACACCCGGTTTCATACTTTGTGTCACCCAAACTTTATCCACAAAATAACCAATATCCGTATTGAGTTTAATCAAATCACCCGTTTTTACATTATATCTTTTTGCCTCTTCTGGATGCATCCAAATAGGATTTCGATTTGAAATTTCAGTCAACCATTTTGCATTGGCGGAACGCGAATGAATCAAAGTCGGCAATCTGAAAGTTGGCAATAAAACATATTCACCTTTTTCCCGATTCAATTTTTCTTGATGGATATGACTTTTGATATAAGTTGGTAAGGCATGTTCTGACCACCCCCAATCTACCATCGTTTGGGAGTAAAACTCATTTTTTCGACTTGGCGTCGGAAAGCCCACACGTGGCACTCCATTTATCATAATGCCAATATTTTTCCCCTTTCGGGAAATAACTTGCGACTCCGGATCGACCTCAGCGCCTTCCATTTGTTCAGCAGTGAGTTCTGCCATATTCTTTAGATAGGAATGTTTTTCTACCTCAAATGCACCATACTTGCGCATATAATTCAACTCCGTCAATCCTTCTTTTTTCGCAGCAGCAGGCAAGCCTTTTGTATTTTCAAAAATGTATTGATAGTACTCATCAATGGTAATTTTCTCCCCTTCCCGATAAGGGGATAGAAAATGTTTGCGAATACCTAAACTTCCATCTGGATCCATACGCCAACTCAACTCGATCCAAAATTCATCCTCCTCCCAAACCTCTCCCGGATTTACTTCATAAGTAAACTTTACGTCTTTTCCCGCTCGACGGGCTGCTTCACGCAAAACGGGCTGACGGAAAGCAATCCACATGCCAGAATGTGTAGCATACGAATTCAAATCATGACGCTCTGCTGCATGCCCAAAAGGCAACACATAATCCGCGAAAAAAGCGGTTTCATTCCACGTCGGCGTCATGGCAATGTGCAAACCAAAAAGATCTTCATCCTGATAGGCCTCCATCCAAGTGAACCCATCTGGGTATGTCCAAACCGGATTGAACACACGACTGAAATAGACATCCATTTTGCCCCGACCTTCCTTCAAAAAGTGTGGTAACAAAAAACTCATTTCAAACATGGCCAACGGATATTCTTTTGGCCAATGCAACTCATTCCAGAACTTTTGCCCTGGAGGAGTGGTATGAAATTTTGGTTTAAATTTATTCCATGAGTTAGGAGAAGTTCCACCAACTGTTCCGACACTTCCTGTCAAAACTTGTAAAAAATGTAGCGCCCTACTCACACACCAACCGCCCAAATTTCCACTTCCCGCACTTCGCCAATTGTGACTACAAAATCGTTCTCCTGCCTCACCAATCAATCGTGCCACCTCAACGATTTTATCCGCTGGAACACCTGATTCTTGTTCACCAAATTGGGGAGTGTACTCGGCATATTCCTCCTTCATTTTTTGAATATAGTTTTCAAAAGTCACTTCCTCTTTCGGGAAACGCGCTTTCAAATATGCCTTCCAATTGGTCCACTCTCTGAGATATTTTTCGTTATAAAGCCCTTCATCCAAAATGCATTTTGCCATCGCCAACAACATCGCCGCCTCTGAGCCTGGATAAGTCGGCATCCAATAATCAGACATACTTGCCGTGTTCGACAACCGCGGGTCAAGTGTTATTAATTTTGCACCTTTCATCTTCGCCTCAATAATCCGTTGGGCATGAGGATTAAAATAATGTCCACTTTCCAAGTGAGCTGAAACCAATAAAATCACTTTTGCATTAGCATGATCTGGAGATGGGCGATCATATCCGTACCAAATATTATATCCGAAACGTGCCCCTGAACTACAAATATTGGTATGCGAATTATGCCCATCCACATTCCAAGTTTGCACCACTCGATTGGCATATCCTTCATGTCCAGGACGCCCCACGTGATAGGCAATTTCATTATTCCGCTTTTCGCGAATGGCTTTGCTCATACGACCAGCAATATCATCAAGCACCTCATCCCAACTCACTCTTTCCCACTTTCCTTCTCCTCGCTTCCCTACTCTTTTGAGCGGATATAAAATTCGATCCGGATCGGTAATTTGATTGATCGTTGCGGGGCCTTTTGCACAGTTTCTTCCTCGACTACCTGGGTGATATGGATTGCCTTCAAATTTTCTAATTTCGTTAGAATCTTTATCAACATAAGCCGTCAAACCGCAAGCAGACTCGCAATTAAAACAGGTCGTCGGAACGATGGTATAATTCTTCTTAACTCGCTTTGGATGCTCTTTTGCTTCGTACTCCGTCCAATCATCCCACCTTTCAATTGGTGGAAAACCTTGTAGAGGTGTGGTTTTCATTTCTTCACCTGCTGGTGATTTATCTGTCAACAATGCATTTTCCAACGGATTCTCATCTCGCTCTTTTGTGAGATCGGGAATGAGTTTTAGGCTGGTTGCGATACGTTCTATTAAGCTTCGTTTCTTTGTCATGTTCTAAATTTATTAGCCCCGAAGGAGCGAAATCTATAAGCATGGGGGATCGCCCTATGCATTGTTAGATTATTTTTTCCCAAAGCCCTGAAGGGGCGCAATATTTCTTTCGCCCTTTCAGGGCTTAAATTGTTGTTTTTCTATTGACCCAAGGCGTTTGCCTTGGGCTGGTGATTTCGCCCTTTCAGGGCTTTTATAAACAAAACACCAAGCTACGAAAGTGGTATCCGCTGCGGCGCTTCTACCCAAATATGTTCCGTTGCATAAATTCCAATCAAAACCGCCACTCCTGCTGCTGCTAAAACTAAACTACTGCCTCCACCAAAAGCCAAAAGCAATACCGGTAGAATATTCCCCAAAAACAGAACACCTCCATAAAACAA
>CALDSS010000143.1 GCA_937924495.1 uncultured Saprospiraceae bacterium | reverse complement strand
ATCTACATCAAACCAGAAACCCAAAAAGGGTTTTCTCAGCAGTTTATGGTGATGAAGGAGTATTAAGACAAGATTCAGTAACTACTTTTTTTGATATAAAAAATGATGGTGGGACAAATTGTATTTGTCTCACCATTATTTGTTTTAGGGCATTTTTGACACAATTCAGAATGAAATTTGCCGCTTGTAGCTCACTTAAATATGCCCTTAGTTGAATTTTAGGACTTTCGCATTTTTGTAACCAGTCAGCGATATAATATACAATCCATTTTCAAAACTACTGAGGTCAATTTCGATAAATTCTATGCTGGTACAATCAAAAGACTTTACAAGTTTTCCATTTATATCGTAAATCGCCCCATTCGTATTCAAAGATTTATCAATACCACGAATAGTAAATGTACTGTTCGTTGGATTTGGACTGACCTTGATAATAGGTTGATTTTTATTTTTTACAACATTGGTGGCTCGTGAATAGAAGGCTTCAAAAAATGCCAATCTATTGGGGATGTTATCTTCCAACCAAGTTTCAATAGTAGCATCTAACCTTCCGGGATAGGATAAATAGGCATACGCAAAAAGTGCGGATTCGGCTAAGTCTTCCAATTGCGGGTTGTCTTGGGCATAAACGGTAACAAATGTTGGATCAGCATTTTGGGCGTTTGTCCAATCAGGATGATTTTCATACATAAATTGATAGGAAGCATGTACGGATTCATGAAATACGGTTTCTTCCAAGTCATTTGTACCAATCCTATCGTCCATATTTTCAGAGTACAAAATAAAAAATTGTCCTTGTATTTCTGCAAACGCACCACCATCGCCATTATGTATCACGACATGATGGAGCATGTTTCTTTGAAATACTGGAAGTTTTCCAAGTCTTGGAGCAAGTTTTTCGACATATTCTTGAGCTGCTGCTCGACTGCCAAACGAGCTATGGCACCAAACCTCAAGTGTTTCACCATCAGAGAAGGCAACGCTAAAAACAAAGGTATTAATATCAAACAGGCTTCCTCCATTTGGGGCGCCAGGCGTCTCTTTATTTGCCAACCCTAAAAATGAAAAATTGACATAAGTATCTGGATCTGATTCTAAAATAAAATCAATGTTATTAGAGGTAACCGAATTTGGAAAAAGAGGATTTTGACCTATAGTCTCCGATACAAAGGCTAGGAACAAAATTAAGATTGGAAAATATTTTGCGTTGTGCATAAATAATTTTTATCAAAATGAAGGAGGCCTCCAATATGCAGAAAATCTATTTTTACTAAACTTCGCCCTAAATTAAGCCTCAATTTTCAAAGATACCACCATTCTCTTATTTTATCAGACCTTGAGTTGTAATCTATTTGAGTCAAGGAGATTAAGGCTAAATTCTTATATGGTTTCATGGTTTTTTTTTAAAACAATTTAACCATCTGAACATTGATAAACTATCTCAGTGATCATAACTTAGATTAATTAGAATCATGAATTTGCCTTTAAAATCTGTTTTAAACAACTTCTATCTTTATATTGTGATCCTATGTTAAGGACAAAGTAGAACCAAAGGGTTACCCAACTTGATTTCAAAGTAAAGCCATTGGCAGTTCGCTTAAAATTAAGCCCTTAATTTGAGGTGAAACTATGTTTTGTCCTGCACTAAGATCGTGATCTTGAGCCGCATAAACAAAATCTTAATTTGAGAATAATCAAGAAGACATTACTACTCGTAAGTCTGTCTTTGATTTTATATCAATTGCACGGACAGAAAGAGAGGGTTTTTCGCCATTTCTCGAAAGAGGAAGGACTCTCTCAGACCTCTGTCTTTGCTATCACACAAGATAGTTCTGGATTCATCTGGTTTGGCACTCGCGATGGGCTCAACAAGTTTGACGGCTACCAATTTAAAATTTACCGAAACGATACCAGCCACAACAGCATGGTTGCCAACGATATACGTGCCCTCTATACTGATCCTGCTGACAAAACCCTTTGGGTAGGTACAATCTCAGGACTGAGCCAATACCGAAGCCGAACAGATGATTTTATCTCTTTCCAACACAACCCCGACGACCCGCTTTCAATTTCGTCAAACGTCATTCGAACCATTTTTCGAGACTCAAAAAATCGACTTTGGATCGGTACCGACGATGGACTCAACCTCTATTCTGACCATCATTTTAAAAGATTTTTCCTTTCGGAAAATAGAAAGAGTACACTCTCTGGCAATGACATTAAAGCCATCACCGAAGACCGAAACGGACAAATATTGCTCGGAACCACAAAAGGAATCTATCAACTAAAAGAGGATTTGAATCAATTCCAATTTAATAGAATTGATGAATCACTTCAACTCTCCGACACACATATCAAATGCATGATAGAAAAAGATGGAAACCTTTGGATCGGTACCAACAAAGGCGGGGTCAATCATTGGAATCGCTCCACCAACAAGATTACTCGATACCTTAACATAAAAAACGATCCTACCTCGCTCAGCTACAATACAACCCGATCCATGATTTTTGATAAAAAAGGGCGTCTATGGATTTGCACCTTTGATGGGCTAAATCTTTTTGATAATTCCACAAAGAAATTTACAAGATTCGGACGAGGAGATTTTACCTCTACCGGCTTATCTGACGTCTCGATTCACTCCAGTTTTTGTGATCAACGGGGCAGTCTTTGGTTTGGTACCTACTATGGCGGAGTCAATCATTATGATGAAAAAAACAATCAATTTACCAATTTTATATACGCCCCTTTTGGCAATGGACTGAGCGGCGATGTGGTTAGTTCTTTTGCAGAAGACCCACAGCAAAATCTTTGGGTAGGCACCGAAGGCGGAGGATTAAATTACTATGACAAAGCAACTGGAAACTTTTCAAATTATAAATATTCAAACGGTCAGAAAGAAGGCATTAGTGGCAACAATGTCAAACAATTACTGATGGACGAAACAGGGCTTTGGGTAGGCACTTTTGAAGCTGGTTTAAATTTTTTTGATTTTAAATCCAAAAAATTTACACATTACAAATACGAAAATAAACGAAAAAACTCTATATCTAACAACAACGTCTATGGCTTGCTCAAGGAGAAAGAAAAACTTTGGATTTTGACCTATGGTGGTGGACTCAATATTTTTGATTTGACTAATCAAAAATTTTCGTATTACCGACAAAATTCACAAAACGAAAATGCAATCAGTTCTGACTTAGCTCGTGTCATTCTCAAAACCAATGACGACAGAATTTGGATCGGAACCGAGCGCGGAGTCAACAAAGTGACTTTAGATCAGGAGGGTTTTCCTGAATCCTTCGAGGTGTTTTTACCCAATGAAAAAATCTACTCATTGCAAGAAGACTATCTCCACCAACTCTGGATTGGTACCATCAGCAATGGTTTGTTTTGCCTTAACAAACAGACAGGTCATATTGAACATTTTTCTAAATCAGATGGATTGCCCGGCAATACAATTTTTGGAATTTTAGAGGACGGCAATCGGCAACTTTGGTTGAGCACCAACAATGGTCTGTCGCGTTTCGATCCTCAAAAAAAAGTGTTTTCCAATTTCAATTATTCCAATGGGTTGGAAAATTCCGAATATAACTTCAATGCCTATTACAAAACCATCTCTGGAGATTTCCTTTTTGGGGGCATTCATGGATTTACCCGTTTTTCACCCGAAAAAATACATCCCAACAGTTACGTTCCACCCGTCGTTTTTACGGATCTGAAACAGAACAATCAGGTAGTAAAAATCAATCAAGTGGGAGCAAAGCTCAAGCATTCACTGAACGAAACCGAGCAGATTACTTTCAAATATAATGAAGCCAATTTTACAATCGGCTTTGCAGCGTTAGATTTTTTTAGCCCTGAAAACAATCATTACGCCTACCTGCTCGAAGGGCTTGATCGAGATTGGACATTCACCACCGGAGAGACAGAGGCGACTTATACCATTCAGCGCGAAGGAACTTACACCTTTAGGTTGAAAGGT
>CALDSS010000142.1 GCA_937924495.1 uncultured Saprospiraceae bacterium | reverse complement strand
TTATCATGCCATTGGTTCTTCTTTGCTAATTTATCAACCATCGCAATCACCTTTGGTAAGAATTTTTTAGCCTCACCACCGTCAGTCATCTCACGTAACTTCGCGATTGATGTACGAGCAGTTTTTTTATAGTATCTGTTTTTGACACGTTTCTTTTCGTCTTGACGAGCTCTTTTCTTTGCTGATTTATGATTAGCCATGTATCTTAAAAATTATTCTTTCTTGTTAATGATTAGGTCGTTTTTTCAAACGAGGCGCAAAAATAGGTCTTTTGTTCGGATTATGAAATATTGAGTCGTTAATTTTTTACCTCAATTTGGTATTATTTTTCACTAAGTATTTGGACATAAATATATTTAGAAATGGAATGAGCTTATTTTTTCGATAGTTTTTCTTAAAAAATCAGTACATAGCCTCGCTACGGACTTATTTTTAAAGGGAAAATAGCGGAAAAATAAGCCATTCAAATTTAAGGATATTTGTGTCCAAGTACTAATTTACGAGAAAATGAGTTGGAAGTTAGCATTGGAGTTGAAAATAATCATTCGTTTTCTAACTTTGCTAACTACGAAACCAACCTATACTATGTCTGAGAATCTGCAAACTGCACTTACCGTATTGGCTGTTGGGATGACCACGGTCTTCTTGATTTTAAGCTTAGTGGTGCTCACGGGTAAAGTTTTAATCAATATTGTCAATCGATTTGCACCTGTAGCCGAAATTGCTACTTCAAGGCGAGCCAAAACTGCTCTTTCTAAAAAAGATGATAAAAAGGAAAATGAAAAAATAGCTGCAATTGTCGCTGCTGTCGAAGCAATGACTGGTGGGCAAGGAAAGATTATTTCAATCGAAAAATTAGCTAAATAAACGCATGGGAAAAGATATTAAACTTTGTTTGGTCTATCGTGATATGTGGCAATCTGCTGGAAAGTATGTGCCGCGTGTTGACCAATTGACGAGAGTGGCTGGACCAATCATTGACATGGGCTGCTTTGCGAGAGTAGAAACGAATGGAGGAGGATTTGAGCAGGTAAATCTGCTTTTTGGTGAAAACCCCAATACTGCCGTAAGAAAATGGACACAACCCTTCAACGATGTGGGCATTCAAACCCAAATGTTGGAAAGAGGATTGAATGGAATTCGTATGAGCCCCGTTCCTTCCGATATTCGAAAGTTGATGTTTCAAGTAAAAAAGAAGCAGGGGACAGATATTTCGAGAAGTTTTGATGGACTTAACAACCCACAAAATTTGGAGCTATCTTTTAAATATGCAAAGGAGGCGGGAATGATTGCGCAGGGTGCTTTGAGTTTGACGTTCTCACCCGTTCATACCGTCGATTATTACATCGACCTTGCCAGTAAATATGTTGAAATAGGTGCTCAGGAGATTTGCATCAAAGACATGGCTGGGATTGGTCGTCCTGTTTCCGTTGGGAAAATTATCAAGGGAATCAAATCCAATCATCCTAATATTTTAGTTCAATATCATGGACATTCCACCCCTGGTTTTTCCATCGCTTCTTCCTTGGAGGCAGCAAGGGCAGGGGCGGATATTATTGATGTTGGAATGGAGCCTTTGAGTTGGGGAACAGGCCATGCAGATGTATTGGCAGTTCGTGAGATGTTGAGAGATGCAGGTTTCAGTGTGCCAGAAGTGAATATGAAGGCCTACATGCAAGCAAGATCGCTTTCTCAGGAGTTTATGGATGACTATTTGGGCTTTTATATTTCGCCTAATAATCGGAAAATGAATTCATTGCTCATTGGCCCTGGTCTTCCAGGAGGTATGATGGGTAGTTTGATGGCTGACCTTGAAAAGAGTTTGGCTTCTACTAACAAATTATTGAAGAAAAAAGGAAAGCCAGAGATTTCGAGAGATGATTTATTGGTTAAATTATTTGAAGAAGTGCAACATGCTTGGCCTCAGATGGGGTATCCGCCGTTGGTGACTCCATTTAGCCAGTATGTGAAAAATGTTTCTTTGATGAATGCTCTGAATCTCATCAAAGGCAAACCAAGATGGGCTTTGATTGATGAAAATACATGGGGCATGTTGCTCGGTAAATCAGGTAAATTACCAGGTCAGTTGGGCGATGAAATTCAAGCCATCGCCAATGAGCAAAACAAAGAGTTTTTCTACGGTAATCCGCAAGATTTATATCCAGATGAGTTGGAATTCTTTGCTCAAAAAATGGATGAAAAAGGTTGGGATTATGGTCAAGATGATGAGGAGTTATTGGAATATGCCATGCATCCACCTCAATATGAAGATTTCAAATCTGGCAAAGCAAAAGAAAAATTCTCGGCTGATTTGGCGAAAAGAAGAGCTGATGCTGGTAAAATACCTGCCGCTGCCGCTGGTGTTCCGATGATGATGTCAGGTCAACCAAAAGAGTTAAATATTGATGTAAATGGCGAATCTTATCGAGTCAAAGTTTCCTACGGAAACGATAGTGGCGTGGCTTCATCCTCATCAAATAATACTCAGAAAGGAGCCGCTGCACCAACTGCAAGTATTTCAGAATCTACTGCTGAAATTATAGCTCCGTTGGAAGGGAAATTCCTATTAACAAAAGATAATAGTGAATCTCCTGTAAAGGTAGGAGATGTAATAAAACCGGGTGATGTAATCGGCTACATCGAAAGTATGAAAGTTTATAATGCCATTACTGCCGATAAAGGTGGAACTGTGGTTGAGATTGCAGCCATCAGTGGTGAGGATATCGAGGAAGAGGATGTGATTTTGCGACTTAAATAGAAAAACAAGATCAAGTTCAAGAATCAAGTACAAGTTCATTTTATTGTTCTTAAACTTGATTCTTGAATTTGAACTTTCCTACTTCCATTTTGGACATTTCTCTTTGTGGTTCTTTTTCTCCGAAAATTTGAAGATTTTATAAGAAACTGCAACACCTACCGTAAAGTAATAGTCTCCAATATCTTCACCACCTCTTTGAGTACTGGGACTGTAAGTATTTGCTGGTGTATGATCCTCACACAAACATTGCTGGTTTAGATATTCCCACTGGCGAGAAGAAAGATCGCCAGCTAAAGTTCCGTTAGCATTGATCAGTTCATCCAGGTTTGAGGCATAATTTGTACTGACATCGTCAATATAATCCGTAAAAGTGTATCTTATATTCATGAAGAATTCAAGATTCCAGCTTCTATTTATTTCCATTTTTACGCCTCCTCCAAAGGGAATAGCAATTTGAGTTAGGCCATATTTTGCTGGTTGACCCGGCATTCCTTGGCCTTCAGTCCCCAACGGCTGCAGATCTACATAACTTCCTCTGTACATCGTTTGCGGATTAAATTTAAACATTCCTACACCCGCAAAAAGGAAGGGTCTCCAATCCTTCAGAAATTTGTTTTCTTTAAAAAAAGTAAAATTATACTCAGGAATAATTGCAATTTCTGTAATTGGAGTACGGAAAGAGAGATTTCTCTGAAAATTGTCATAATTACTATCAGAACCAGATAAGGTGGTGGTCATAAAAGAAGTTTTGACTGACAGGTTTTTACTGAAATTTAACCGAGCAAAACCACCGGCTGCTAAATTGGTTTCTGCTGAGAAAGGAAGCATTGGAACAAAATCACCGGAGTAATTTGAAATACCAAAAGTAGCACCCACTTCAAAACTTTGACCAAATAGAAATGAAGCGAAAAAAATAAAAATTAAGATAGAAATACTACGAAACATAAGGGGAGGATTTTTTTTAATTTAGGTTGCAAAGGTATGTTAGCAATAACTGAATTTTGTACCCAAATCATTGTATTAATTTGTATTTTAAAAAGTAAAATATGTTTGTTTTAACAGAAGGAGATTAAGAAAAAAGAAGTTCTTAATCCTAATTTTTACCAATAATCTCAATTATTATATAACTTCTAAGTTTACGAATTTATAATAAAAGGTTTTCTTTGTGTTTTCTTTCAAAACAACCCAAGTCAGAAAGCAATTACTGTGGGAAAAAATAACTTTATGAACAAGCTGAAGTTTCTTGGAGAGAGTCTCAAAAATTTGAGAACAGTGGGGACGTTTACACGTAGTTCTCAGTTTTTATGTGAAAAGATGGTGAGTTACGTAGATTTTGATAATTCAAAAATCATAGTGGAATTAGGCGCAGGAGATGGAGTAGTGACAGAACATATTTTAAAAAATATGAGAGAAGATGCCCTACTTTTGACTTTTGAGGTAAATGAGAAATTTTGCAATACAATCAGAGAAAAGATAAAAGACCCACGTGTAAAAGTAATTGAAGATTCGGCGGAAAAACTTCCTGAATATCTCGCTCAATATGGTTTTGAAAAAGCAGACAATATCGTTTCTGCCATCCCATTTGTTTCTCTCCCAGAAGAATTGGGGAAAAGGATCCTTAGAACTTCCGTTGAAAACCTAAAATTAGGAGGCCGCTTTATTCAGATTAATTATTCTCTTCTTGCTAAGAAATTATATGAAAAGTTTTTCAAAAATATAGAGGTACATTTTGAGGCGAGAAATATGCCACCTGCCTTTGTTTTAGAATGCTTTAATTGAAAAATGAAGGGAGAACAAGAATTTTGAATTTTGAGAAGACATAGCCTGTAAACCGTCGATTTTATTTCGCTTTTTCAAAAAAGATCGAGAACAGTTAAATTTCGCATGAAAATTCTTAATTCTCCACTCTCAATTCTCAATTTTCTTTCTGACTTTCGTAAAAAATACCATCCAAGCCGTTGCCATCAAAACCGCAGAAGCGATGATTGGCCACGTGGCATTTATTCCTGCCAAATAGCCACCAATCATTGGTGGAATAATCTGCCCCAACGAGGACATCGATTGATTTAGGCCCAGAATTTCTCCTTGTTGTTCTGGTTTAGCCAGTTTAGAAACCATTGCTGTTAGATTAGGATTAGTCAACCCATAACTAATGGCAATCAACGGTTGCACCATATAAAACATCCATTTTTGAGTGGGCAATAAAAGCATCAAAATGAAAATTCCTACGAATAAAATAGAGATACTCAAAATTTGCTCGGAAGAGAATTTTACCGTTATATATCGAATAATTACTCCCTGAGTAAGTGCCAACCAAAAACCTACCCATCCAAAAAGCCATCCAACATCTCTTACCGAAAAAGCAAACTCTCGATACAGATAAATGGCAAAAAATTGAGTAAAAAACGAAAACCCAAAAGAAACCAACATCACTACCAAAAAGGTGTTGGAGAGGTTTTTCATTCCTCTTATCTTTTGGATATTCTTTATTGCTTGTAAAGGAGTGATTTCACGGTCAATTTTATTTTTGTTGGTTTCGGGGTAGAAAAAATAAATTAATATTAGGTTGAATACCAACAAAATTGCGGTAAACCAAAACGGAGTTGCCAGCGAACCCCAGCCTGCCAACAGCCCTCCGATAGAGGGCCCAATTATGAATCCAATTCCAAAAGCGGCACCTACCAATCCAAAGTTTTTAGCTTTTGAGTCTTCATCACTGATATCTGCGATACTTGACAGGGCTACAGCCACATTTCCACCCATGAACCCCGGAATCATTCTACTGACAAAAAGCATCCACAACCATCCTTGTGTAAGGGAATAACCAAATAGCAAATAACCAATCAGCGCCCCAAGATTCGTCATCAAAAGGACGGGTTTTCTCCCCAATCTATCTGAAAGTGCTCCCAGCATTGGAGCCCCAATAAACTGCATTAAAGAGTAGCTGATGATAAGCGCTCCATACAATAACGAACTTTCTTGCTGGTCGAAACGATTGGCAAAAAGGGCAGTTTCTCCTTCAAAAATCGCAGGAAGTATTGGCAAAATAATAGTCACCCCCAACATGCTTAGGAAAACAGTCAAGAAAATGATGACTAGCGGAGAAACAGATTTTTGACTATTCGGGTCAGACATCTAATTGCTTAAATTTTGCTGCAAGATAGCATTACATGCCGAATACTTTTTTCTGAGATTTTTGTGCTAAAAACGCTGAAAGTATCGCAAAGTCTTCCTTTCCTGAAAATTCAAAACTTGAATAGTTGACAAGGTCAGCTCTTATGTTTTGAAGATGCTCATCATAGATTCTTTGGCTATTTTCTCTTGCTGAGTCACCCTTCACGTGATATTGACTGGTTAGGTTTTTTATCAACCCTAATTGAGGCGCAAACAAATGATTGAGCTGTTCTTGATTCATTCCTTTTTGTTCAAGTTGGAAAATTTTTTCAAAAATCGGTCGATGCCAATTTTCGGAACATTCCTTTAAATATATGATTTTGCAATTATGTGTATTTGAATAAAAATCAAGTACTTCTGGTGCAAAATTCATAGAAGCTAAACCAGAAAAACCATTAAAAACATTTCTTTTCGTTTCAAAAATCTGCTCCCAATAAAAGTTCTTGCGAGGCAATTTTGGGATGCTATCTTCCTGATACTTTATTTTTGCCGCGTGGCTGATTGCTTTCAACTTCGAGTGATTCTTATAACTCTTGTGGAGTGAAAATGAACGAACGCCTAATTTTGAAAGGCAATCCTCAAGTTCAAGAAACGTTTCACTATTATTGCTGCCGATTGTAATTACAAAAAGAGAAGGATCGATAAATGCTTTATGATCGGAGTTTGGATGATTGGAGGTAGTTTTAAAACCTCTTGAACCCAAATATTTGAGAATTGATTGGAATGCAGCTGTCATTATAAAAATACCTTTTTTCCTGCAACTGCGAGATTAATGCCAAACCTAAGATAATGGTATTAAATCAGGTGATTCCTAATTTGTTTAAAAACAGATTTTAGGCTGCAACCTAAATTTAAAAAACCTCCCTTTGTCTTGAAACATAAATTTTTATTTTTTAGTTGTTCCTATTATTTTTTTAAAAATAATTTCTAACTACTATTGCCAATCTCCTTAGCACTTCCTAAATTTAGGCACTGATACTAACCGAGGAAAATTAATATGTTCGAGGTAACTAATGAATCGCCGGATGTCCACTACAAATTCAAAGAGTTGAGAGTTTACTCCTCGACTGAATGGTTGGCGGATAACAAAAAACGTTATCGTCAAGTCTTTGACCGTTTTGATACATCATTTATCTACGCCGAACTTTCCTTTTATAATAAAATGTTTGACCAAGAAGATTGGGAAATCAATCTTGTCCTTAAATGTTTTTCCTTTCACAAAAACAAGACTGAGATTTGCTCATTGCCTATCTCCAAGAATGTAAGCAAGTATGATAACATCGTTTACATTCGGGAGGGTTGGGGTAATAAGAGCGATGGTGCTTTTTGGAAGAGAGGTACCTATTTTTGGGAAGCATGGTTAGATGGTCAAAAAATTTCTTCCAAATATTTTTACATAGAAGATGCAGGTCGAGAAATTCAGAAATTTGATAATCCCTACTTAAATGTACAATCTATCCGACTGTATGAAGGCTCGTATGATGACGTGATAGAGGAGGAAAGAGTTTATTATAAAAAGTTTTCGGCCGAGGAGACACGTTATATATATTTAGAAATTATTTTCAAAAACCTCAACCTAACACATAGCTGGCAGAGTGAAATTTTTGTAAAATTCTATAATGACGCTCGTGAGTTGAAAGGGCAAATTATTCGCTTACAGCGAATTGATAAGAAAAATGAAGTAGTGACACTTACGGCTGGTTGGGGCTCGAATGCCAAAGCAAGTTGGCGACCGGATCACTACACAGCCGAATTGATTTTTATGGATCATGTGTTGGCCGTCATTCCTTTTGAGGTTTGTGATGATTTTGAGGAAGGCACGCCTGCTGTTTGGTTACCCAACCAAGACTCACCTTTGTTAATGAATCCAATTGAGGATTTACATCAGACGTTTGAGGAAGTATTAGAAGGACTGGAAAATTTAATTGGTCTCAGTGAAATCAAACAAAAAGTAAAGGATCATGCCAAATACATCCATTTTCTACAGTTAAGAAAAGAAAAAGGATTTGTCGAAAATGATAGAATCAATGTTCACTCTGTTTTTACTGGTAACCCTGGAACAGGTAAGACAACGGTGGCAAAGATGATGGGTAAACTCTACCATAAAATGGGTTTACTCTCCAAAGGACATGTCCATGAGGTAGATAGAGTAGATTTGGTTGGTGAATATATTGGCCAAACAGCTCCAAAAGTTAAAGAAGCAATCGAAAAAGCGAGAGGAGGGGTACTTTTTATTGACGAGGCCTATTCTTTAGTTCGTTCCAAAGAAGACAACAAGGATTTTGGTCGAGAAGTGATTGAAATTTTAGTAAAAGAACTCTCTAACGGTAAAGGCGATTTGTCAGTTATTGTAGCTGGTTATCCTGAACAGATGGAGAAATTTCTAATTTCTAATCCTGGACTAAAAAGTAGATTTAAACATAATTTTGAATTTGCAGATTATTTGCCGCAGGAGTTGACCGTTATTGCGAAATACGCTTGTGAGAAAATGGATGTCAAACTAACAAATGCGGCAAGCCGAAAAATTGAGGAAATCATTATTCACGCCTACCGTGATAGGGATAAAACTTTTGGAAATGCACGTTTCATTCATGATTTGATAGAAAAAGCAAAAGTGAATTTGGGATTGCGAGTCATGTCATTGCCCAATCCAGAAAAAGCCGAAAAGAAGGTCTTGGAAACAATCACGCTAGAAGATATTTTAAAAATTGACTATAAAAAGCCAAAGCAGCTTCCAAATATTCCAATAGATGAGGGCTTTTTGGAAGAGTCGTTGGCAGAATTAGATAAATTGATTGGTCTCAAAAAAGTAAAAGCTCAAATCTATGAACTCATAGAGTTGGTACGCTATTACAAAGAGTCAGATCAAGAAGTATTGAAAAATTTCTCTTTTCATACTGTTTTTGTCGGGAACCCCGGCACGGGTAAAACGACCGTTGCCCGAATATTGACGAGAATTTATAAAGCGCTTGGCGTACTGGAACGAGGGCACATGATTGAAACCGACCGCCAAGGGTTGGTTGCAGGGTTTGTAGGGCAGACCGCTATCAAAACAGCTAAAAAAATCGATGAAGCTCTTGGAGGCGTGCTTTTTGTTGATGAGGCCTACGCCCTCACAACGAAAAAAGGCATTGCCCAAGGAGATTTTGGCGATGAAGCAATTCAAACATTATTGAAACGTATGGAGGATCGGCGAGGAGAATTTTTTGTTTTTGCAGCAGGTTATCCAGAAAATATGGATGCCTTCCTGAAAGCCAATCCTGGTTTGAACTCTCGTTTTGATAAAGTTTTGAAATTTGAAGACTACTCTGCAGAGGAATTGATGGAAATTGCAGATTTTTTATTGGATAATAAAAATCTGAAATTGGCTGAAGATGCACGTGAAAAGCTTTTGAAATACTTCAATTTCATTTTTGAATATCGCGATCAATATTTTGGAAATGCACGAACCATTCGTGGTATTGTTGATGATGTTGTTAAAAATCAGAATCTGCGGTTGTCAAAATTTTCTATCGAAGAAAGACTAAAAATTGATACTAAAATGATTCATATCGAAGATTTAAAATCGCTTTCTTTCAACTCTGAATCAGATATTTTTACCAAAAAGAAAATTGGTTTCGGTGCTCGTAATAGTTGATTTTCCTAATCAGAACAGAGCATCTGTCCTAAATAAGAATTCAGTTTTCAACCATATTTCTGATCTTTATTCGGAAAGTTACTACCAATGCTTATAAGACAGGAACAGAAGTCTCCTATAAGTATTTTTTTGGCTTTACTAAGTTCATCTTAGTTGAGATTAGGCCTTTTTTTATCATGAACTTTTGAAGACAAAAAACGGATGAAAAAACGTCTATATTTTTCGATAATTGTAAGTGAACTGTTATTAATATCTTTTTCTATGGTATTGAAAAGAATGTAAATAATACCCTTTTATCAGATAAAAAATTAATCTATTGGTATAGTTGTTGTCTAAAATTACTATACAATACCCTCCATTATAGTTGCTCTACGCATTAAACATAAAATAGTCTTTTGCTCAATTAAGCTTTGGGCTATGACATTTTGAAATTGCGAAAACGAGGAATGGACACCATGAAATATTATACCTAAAAATCTCCTACAACTTCCCTCCAAACTTTTCATTAGGTTTAATTTCTATTCATTTCTTTTAGCTGTTCGACTTTTTTAGTCACTCAATTCGGTCATAATGAATCGGACTAAGGGTGCTGTAAGCTCTTTTGAAATCTCTCCCCCCCACAATTGATATTTTCCGCCCATTACTAAACTATTTAGAATAAAAACAAAGAAACAATTTTCTTATGAGACAGACATTTACATTGAAGTTCTTATTGTCTGCTTTTCTATTGCTTCTAGGTCTTACGACTACATTTGCACAAGTAGAAATGAAACTTCAATTATTACCCAATGACACATCTAGATGGGGAGTTTTTGTTAAACACAATGGGTCAATCCAGTCTCCGTCGAATAATGTCGATGTGGGATCTGCGCAGGCCACTATTGTTGCACCTACTGGTTTCGTTTTCGCCAATATGACAAACGTAAACGGTATCTGGTCGCAAAATGCGCGTGTTAATGCTCCATCAGAGAATCCAAACTATGATTATATTAGTATTGGATATTTGTCTAGTTTTCCAAACGATGGTTTATCTGATACGACAGAGACCCTTCTTTTTACATTTGAAAAAGTAGGACCTTGTCCAGATACTCTTTACTTGATCGATAATAATACCGATCCTTTTAATGTTTTACCCAACTCAGCTAATAATAATCCTGGTAACAACTTTGATGTTATTGATAAAGGTTATTTGCCAATTTTGTATTTATATGCATGGTCGCGCAATTATGCTTTATCTGGCTGGAGCTGTAATGATTGTGATGGCGACGGACTATTGGATGCTCAAGAAGATACTAATGGCGATGGAAACTGGGATCCAATTTCTGAAGATTTAAATGGAAATGGTTCTTGGGATACTGCCTTAGATGAAGATCTGAATGGTGACGGAAACTGGGATGAGTTCTCTGAGGATATGAACGGCAATGGTGTGTTGGATTTAGTGATTAATGAAGATTTGAATGGTGATGGAAACTTTGATCCAATTTCTGAAGATTTGAATGGTAACGGCCTTTATGATAGCTGTATTGATGAGGATTATAACGGCAACGGAATCCTTGATGCTGGTGAAGATTTAAATGGTAATGGTGTTTTAGATGCATCACTTGATGAAGATTTAGATGGTGATGGTAACTTCTCTCTCTTAGCAGAAGACCTTGACCGCGATGGTGTGTACGATGCTGCCATGAGTGAAGATAGAGACGGTGACGGAAACTTTGATACCATTCCTGAAGATTTGAATGGTAACGGTTTATACGATGTAGCTTTAAATGAAGATTTGGATGGTGATGGTAATTTCAGTTTAGAAGCAGATGCTTCTGAAGCCTGTAATGCTTGTGACCCAATTCACCCATTAGCTGCTGAAATGAGAGGTGATACTGTAATGTGTGCTTCTGAAGATAATGTTGACATCTTTGTTGACATCGTTGACGGATGGTCACCATATACCGTTGTTTATAAAGATAAAGATTGTAATTATACAACACTTAATAATTACGAATCAGGCGACCCAATTAATATTACATTGACTGCTACGGATACTTTCAGAGTTGTTTCTGTTGTGGATAGTAGAGGTTGTCCTGTAGATACAGTTAGAGGTCAAGCAATTGTTGCAATTGAAGGCCCTTTAGCAATTACTGCTAATCCTACAGACGTAATAGAATGTGTAGAAAACCCAACAGCTTTCTATGCACCTTCTTCAAATGGCTCTATAAACGCAGATACTTCAATTATTTATAGTTGGCAAGTAAGAACTTCAGCTACTGCGGCAGGGTACTCAAATGTAGTAAACGGTACGCCTTACGCAGGTGCGGATACGGATTCACTTCAAATCTCAGATATTGATGGTTTGAATTTATATCAATTCCGTTTAGCCATTTCCACAGAGCACTGTGATACAGTATTCTCAGCTTGGGCAACATTGAATGTTGAAGGCCCAATCATGGTAGATCTTGAAACAAGAGACACATCAGTATGTAATGACGAAACTGCAGAATTCTATTCTGAAGCAAGCGCACCACTCGGAACGGTAAGTGGTAGCTGGGAATATTCTACTGATGGTGGTACGACTTGGTTGCCTGCTTCAGGCGCTGATTTTGTCGGTACAACTACTGGCACCTTGACCGTAAGTAATGTTAGAACTTATTCTGATAATCTTTTCAGAAGAGCTTATACAACACCTACTTGTTCAGTTGTAAATTCAACGGAAGGGTTATTAACTGTTGAAGGCCCTATCGTACTTACCGACGAGCCAGACGATATTTTAGATTGTTCTGCTCAGGCATTGGAATTCATCGTTGGTGTCGAGAACCAAAGTTTAAGTGCGAATGCTGGAACGGTTAGTTACCAGTGGCAAGTATCTACGGATAATGAAGTCACTTGGACAAACCTCATGAATGATATGACTTATAATGGAGCTTCTACTGATACGTTATCTGTAGATGTTTCAAACACCGTAAATGGCAATTATTACCGTGTAATTTTCTGGTCAGGAGAGTGTTCAAGAGACACTTCTCGTCATGCATTTATAGAAATATCTGATGGAGCTGAGTTCACTTCTGAGCCACAAGACATTGATATTTGTGATGGTGACAATCATACATTCACATCAAGTGCAACTGTTGCTCAAGGTAATTTTGACTTTGCATGGCAAGTAAGTACTGACGGTGGAACAACTTGGAATGATGTTGCTGATGGCGCATCTACCGGTGGTGTTGTCTATAGTGGCGCTGCTACCTCTGATTTGACCCTTACGGGAATTTCATATCTACAAAATCAATTTCTTTATAGAGTAGAAGCAAGAACACATTCCTGTGGTGCGGTTGCAAGTATTGAAGCATTGCTTTCTGTAGAAGGACCTTTGTCAATTGATTCTCAACCGGTCAATGATACAATTTGTAGAAATGACCAAGCAATTTTTGAAACGGTTGTTATCAACCCTGGAGCAGGAAATGTTGCGTATCAATGGCAATTGAAATCTGCCTTAGGAGGTGGATGGATTGATCTTGTTGATAACTCGGTATATAATGGAGTGAATACTCCAAGACTATCATTAAATACTGATCAAGGTGGTAATGATGGAGATTCGCTTAAAGTAATCGTTAGCACACCTACCTGTGTTTCTATTGCTTCTGTATGTGTAAGAATGGTAATTGAAGGACCACTTGAGTTCACTGACATGCCAAACGATACTACGGTTTGTTCGGGTAATCCAGCGGAGTTCTTTGCATTAGCTGAAAGTGAAAATGATGGAGTACTTGAGTATTTATGGGAAATTTCTGAAGATACAGTAAACTACTCTGAAATGGCTAACGGTGGTGTTTACTCAGGTGTAGATACGAGACATTTACAGATTTCTGATGTAACTGGATTATACGATAATAGATATAGATTAAAAGTAAGAACTGGTGAGTGTGATTGGGTAATCTCAGAATTTGCAGAATTAACCGTTGAAGGGCCATTTGATATTAACCCTGACGGTCAACCTGTAGATGTGACACTTTGTACAGAAGGAAACGCACAAGTTTTTGCTGGCGTAACAAATGACGGTTCTGGAGATATAATGTATCAATGGGAAATCAAGAGAGCTTCTGACCCAGGTGCGGGTTGGGTTGACTTGGTGAATGATACCACTTACAACGGTACAACTACTGATACTGTTAGTATTGCACCACTTGTTGAAGAAATGAATGGTGACTCGGTTAGAGTAAGAATCTGGACAGGAACTTGTGCGGTGACTATCTCTGATGGTGCACGTTTAGCAATTGAAGGTGCAGTAGAAATTACTACTGAGCCAGCACATGATACAATATGTTCAGGAGGGGTAGCTCAGTTTGATATTGCTTTCACAAACGGTGCATCTGGAACACCAGTATGGCAGTGGCAAGTAAGTACAGATGCTGGTGCAACTTGGGCAGATGTTTCTGCTGCTGACCCTGTTTATTCAGGAATCAATTCTACAAATTTAGTAATTACAGGAGCGGATCATACCTACAACCAAAACTGGTACAGAGTATCTTACTTCTTCCCAACATGTGGTGTTCAGTATTCTGACGATGCCATCTTGACCGTTGAAGGAGCTATCTCTATCACAAATGATCCAACTGATGTAATTGCATGTGATGCAGAAGATGTAGTATTCTTCATCTCTACTCAAAACTTGGGTGGTGGAACTTTAGAATATCAATGGCAAATAAACAGAGCAGAAGATGCAGCGGGATGGGTTGATATCTCAACGGCTGGAACTGAAGCATTCAACGGTTATACAACACCTGTTTTACAACAAGGTGAAAT
The DNA here is from genome assembly GCA_937924495.1 of uncultured Saprospiraceae bacterium. Lineage (GTDB taxonomy): Bacteria > Bacteroidota > Bacteroidia > Chitinophagales > Saprospiraceae > JAGQWW01. Next base: position 21,070 of record CALDSS010000142.1, on the reverse strand, counting down.
TGATGCAACTGATAATGGAGACAGATTCAGAGTAATTATTCAAACTGGAGAATGTACAAGCATTACTTCTGATGAGGCATTACTTAACGTAGAAGGACCATTAGACTTTACAAATCATCCTGATGATATTATTGTATGTGCTGGTAGCGATACCATTATGGTCGCTGCTTTTACCAATCCAGGTAATGGTGCCGTTGACATCCAATGGGAGTATAGCGAAAATGGAGGTATTACTTGGCAAGACGCATTGGAGTCTGATCCAATTTACACAGACGTAACAAATGATACTTTGATCATTACTGATGTGGCTGGTTTAGACCAAAACTGGTACAGAGCAAAAATCAGTACCTCTACTTGTCCTAACGAATATTCTGAGCCAGGAATCATTACAGTAGAAGGACCATTGACACCAACCGATCCATTGCCTATCACAGATTGTAATAACAACTCAGTAATCTTTACGACTCAGTTGAATTACATGGGTGCAGGTACTGTGAATTATCAGTGGGAAATCAATAGAGGAATGGGTTGGATGGATTTGACTTCTAATCTTGATAGTTTCTACAATGGTGTTCGTTCTGATACTTTAAGTGTATCTGATATAAATTCTGATACATTGAACGGTGCTGAATTCAGAGTAAGAGTTTGGACTTCAACATGTGCAACGGTTTGGACTAATCCTGCAACGTTGACTATCGAAGGGCCAATCGAATTTACTGATATGCCAAACGATACTACCGTATGTTCTGGTGAGCCTGCATTCTTCGAAATTGCAGCTGACAATGGAACTGGTGGAACTGTTAATTATCAATGGCAAGTAAGTACGGATGGTGTCATCTGGACTGATTTGGCCAACGCTGCTCCATACAGTAATGTAAACTCACCCCGCTTAGATATTGCTGATGTTGCGGGTCTATATGGTAGAAGATACCGTTGCGGTATTTGGACCAATACCTGTGATATTATTTACTCTGATAATGCAAGATTGACTGTAGAAGGGCCATTGACTTTCGACCCATTAGAAGGATTGACTGCTTGTCGTAACGAAGCATACTTCTTCCAAGTTGGTGTTACCAACGGTGGTTCAGGTGTAATGACTTACCAATGGGAGGTGTTAGATGTTTCTACTAACATGTGGTCAGATGTAAATGATGATACTTGGGTTCATGGTACAGAAACTACTTTGTTGCAATTGGATTCTATGGATATCATGCAGACGCGTGGTGACACCGTATTCCGTTTGAGAGTAGAGCTTCCAACCTGTTCTCCATTTTACTCAGACTCAGCATTGTTACACATCGTATCTGATACTTTAGGATTCTGTGATTTCGACATGGATGGAGAAATCAATGACATTGATGAAGATGATGATAATGATGGATTGGATGATGTTTGGGAATACTCTTGTTTGAATTATGGACAATTCAATGTGGACGTTGACATGGACGGTGACGATGATGGTGATGAAGATTGGGACGGTGACGGAATCAGTAACCAAGAAGAAACTGATGGTGACGGAGTCCTTGACGGAAACCCATGTGACCCATGTGATCCTTTGATAAGCTCTGCTTGTTTCGGTATAGCACTTGACGTGAAAGGCCTTCTTTACGGACCTTCGTTTAGTGGTGTTGCAACTATCAATGAGAAGATGAGCACTAAATTGAATGACAAAGGATTGATTCCAACTGTTGAGCCATATTCTGATATAAAATATGTTGCTCAAGTTAATGGACAAATTGATACAATCAGACCATTCGTGCACGCTGGACCTGGGGGTGGTGAAACCATTACTGACCCAACGGTATTGGCCGTAACTGGTGATGATAGAATCGTTGATTGGGTATTTGTAGAATTAAGACATGCCAACAAAATTGATAGTGTAGTTGCTACTCGTGCAGCTTTGATTCAATCTGATGGGGATGTAGTTGATGTTGATGGTGTATCTTCAGTTACTTTTGATACGACTGTTGTAGCTGGTGAATATTATGTTGCATTACGTCACAGAAATCACTTAGGTGTAATGACGGTTGATGCTCCTGAACTTTCGCCAGATGTAAGAGTAGTTGACTTTAGAGATACTGCCATTGTAAGACATGGAAATAATCCAATGTTCAACACCAACTTTGGTAATGTCAAAACCAAAAACAACTACTTATGGGCAGGAGATTTGAGACCTGATGGAAGAGTTATCTATCAAGGACCAAACACAGATGTACTTCAGATTTTCTTGAAAGTACTTTCTGACCCGAATAATGATACGGGCCCACAAGGCGGTCCAAACGCAAACCACATCTTAGAAGGATACCTCTTAGAGGATTACAACTTAGATGGTGTGTCAATTTATCAGGGACCAAATAATGATAGAAACATGATTCTTCTGAATACGGTTCTATTACACCCAGGTAATGAAAATACACTTGCGAATTTCATTGTATTAGAACAATTACCATAACATAATTGCAATTCAGAAAGGCGGCATTTCGAACTCAGTTCGGAATGCCGCCAATCTGAGTTTTAAGAAAACTACATCTTTAAAAAATGTCTCTTTTATTAGGTCGCAATTTCAAATCCCACCCAAGGTTATAATCTGCCCATTTTCTTTTTTAAGAGATGGGAGTCTCACAAAAAATAAGAGAAGAAAACTCTAAAAAAATGAAAGTAAATTTTTACAGTTTTAAAAATTATCTGGTAGCACTCTTTTTTCTAATGTCCACAACTCTCGTTGCACAAATTGAGTTTAGTGTAAGAATTGATGGAGATGGACTTACCTACCGGGTTTATGCAAAACCAACAACTAATACTTCTGGTACAACTGTCACGGGTTCGGGCCAAATAACTTTAGTTGTTCCTAATGGATTTAGTATCTCGACGATTACTTCAGTAAACGGAACATGGGATCCTAATCCATCTACCGTAAATGCTCCAATTGAGAACCCTTTCAAGGATTATATGTCAGTTGGTTTTGCTACTGATGTTCCTACCATTATTTATCAAAGTGGCGTAGAGGTTGAGCTTATCAACTTTCAACGAACCACCAATTGTGCTGGAGAAATCTATCTAATAGATAACCAGTTCGATCCCTTCGCTCAGTTGCCTAACTCTATAGGGAATAACCCAGGGAATGAGCTTTCTGCTTTTGACCTTTTAACTGGCGCTCAATATTTTTATACAGGTAATTATGGAACTGATGCTGATTGCCGCGATGACGATGGCGATGGATTGGTTAACATTATAGAAGACCTTAATAATAATGGAATTTACGACCCACCAACCGAAACGAATTTTTTAAACGCTGATACTGACGGAGATGGAATTGATGATGGCGTAGAGGATGCAGACCGAAATGGACAAGTTGATCCAGGAGAATCTGACCCTAGAGATATATGTGACCCAAAGCCAATTTATGCTTCTTGCGATTGGGATAACGATGGTCAAGCGAATGATGTAGATGCAGATGATGACGGAGATGGAGTGGATGATATACAAGATATTCAGAATTTTGACACCACTAGTGATTCAGATGGCGATGGAGTTGGCGATTTAGATGAAACCAATGCTGGCTCCGATCCATTAGATGCTTGTGATCCGGATAATACCGTAATAGCATGTATCGGAACAGATGATGATGGTGATGGATATTACGGAAGTTTGCCAGCAACAGATCCATTGCATGATCCAGATGAATTAAATCCATGTAATCCAAGTACTGCTGCCCCTACTTGCGATTTTGATAATGATGGCATCATAAATCAACTTGATCCAGATGATGATAACGATGGGGTGAATGATATTGATGATGTGGATCAAGTCAACGTAAACTCAGACTCTGATCAAGATGGAATTTCTGACAACATAGAAACTGGCGCAGATGGTTCTTACGATGCAGGAACGGATACCAATCCGCTCGATGCTGATACAGATAACGATGGCGTAGATGATGGCGTAGAGGATACCAACCAAAATGGAGTGGTTGATGCAGGAGAAATGAATCCTTTAAATGTGGATACAGATGGTGATGCTTTGTGGGATGGAACAGAAGATGCTAATGGAAATGGCGTGGTTGATGCAGGAGAAAGTGACCCATTAGATGAATGTGATCCGAATGCAATCAATGACCCATGTGATTTTGACAACGATGGTATCTCAAATCAACTAGACCCAGATGATGATGGTGATGGTGTAAATGACGTCGATGACGTCAATCCTTATGATCCAAATAGTGATTCTGATGGAGATTTGATTTCAGATATTAACGAAACAACCAACGGATCAGATCCATTAAATCCTTGTGACCCCAATTCAAATGCAGGGTCATGTAATGATATTGATAATGATGGTGATGGATATTTTGCAAATTATCCAACAGGTTCTACTCAATATGATCCAGACGATGCAAATACATGTATCCCTGATGGTTCAGCTTTCAATTGTGATTTTGATGGCGATGGCTTGAATAACGATGTGGATACCGATGATGATAATGATGGAGTGCCTGACATTCAGGACGTTGATGATTATGATAAAAATAGTGATAGTGATAATGACGGTATCGTTGATGATGTAGAAACAGGAATGGATGGCTCTTATGATGCTGGAATTGATACCAATCCGATTGATAATGATACAGATGGTGATGGAATTATTGATGGAGTAGAAGATGCAAATCAAAACGGTTCTAAAGATCCGAATGAAACAGATCCTTTATTAGCAGATACGGATTTTGATGGGGTAGATGATGGTGTAGAAGATGCTAACCAAGATGGTTTTATGCAAGCGGGAGAAAGTAATCCATTGGATCCATGTGATCCTGTTGGAACAAATACTACTTGTGATAATGACAATGATGGTATTTTAAATGCCGATGATCCAGATGATGATAATGATGGGGTAGATGATATTAATGATGTGAATAACTTCGATCCGAATAGTGATAGTGATAATGACGGAATTTCTGACAACGTAGAAACGGGAATGGATGGCTCTTATGATCCTGGGATTGATACCAATCCTTTAGACCCAGATACGGATGATGACTTTGTTTCAGATGGTGAAGAAGACCAAAATAGAAATGGACAGCAAGATCCTGGAGAAATGGATCCATTAGATCTTGATTCAGATAATGATGGTTTTTCAGATGGTGAAGAAGACTTAAATTTTGATGGCATTTATAATCCGGCAACTGGTGAATCTAATCCATTAGACAGATGTGAGCCATTAGCCATTTATGATGAATGTGATTTTGACAATGATGGTCAAACTAATGATATAGATCCAGACGATGATGGTGATGGCGTTGCTGATGTGCAGGATGTTGATCAATTTGATCCAAATAGTGATTCTGATAACGATGAAATTCCTGATAATATCGAAACTGGTTTAGATGGAATTTACAATCCGGGAAGTGATACAAATCCATTAGATAAAGATACTGACAACGATGGTATCGAAGATGGGGTTGAAGATGCGAATCAAGATGGAAATCTTGATCCAACTGAAACTAATCCATTGAATCCTGATACAGATGGTGATGGATACGATGATGGCCAAGAAGATTCAAACTTCAACGGTTTTGTTGAACCTACAGAAAGTCATCCACTTGACCCATGTGATCCTGATGCATTCCTTGATACTTGTGATTTTGACGGAGATGGATTGAATAATGATGTGGACTCAGATGATGATGGTGATGGTGTTGCAGATGTAGATGACGTGGATAGATTAGATCCGAATAGTGATTCTGATAATGATGGAATTTCTGACACCAAAGAAACAAAAGACGACGGTGTTTATAATGTTGGAATTGATTCAGACCCTTTGAATCCTGATACGGATGGTGACGGATATTTAGATGGAGATGAAGACATCAACAAAAATGGATTCGTTGATACTTCAATCGAAACTGATCCATTAGATTTCTGTGACCCAATCAATAATACACCTTCATGTGATTTTGATGGTGACGGATTGACAAATGATGTGGATGATGACGATGATGGAGACGGTGTAAATGATACAGATGATGTAGAAAATTACAACCCAGAAAGTGACAGTGATGCAGATGGTATTTCTGACGCTGACGAAACGGGTAACGATGGAAGTTACGATCCTACTTCAAGTGATACAGACCCATTAAATCCTTGTGAGCCAGATCCTAACGCATTAGCTTGTAGTGGAGTAGATAATGACGGTGACCAATTTTTCGAGAATTTTGCACCAGGTCATCCATTCTACGATCCGAATGATTCAGATCCTTGTATCCCAAGTTTAGAAGCTGCAAAATGCGATTATGATGGTGATGGATTAATCAACTCAGTTGATCCAGATGATGATAATGATGGTGTAAATGATGTTTCAGATGTTGATCCGTATGATGAATATTCTGATAGCGACAACGACCTTATTCCAGACATCGTTGAGACAGGTGGTGACGGAGATTATGATGCAGGAATTGATACCAATCCATTGAATTATGATACCGATGGAGATATGGTTTCTGATGGTTTAGAAGATCGCAACCGTGATGGAATCGTAAACATCGGAGAAATGAATCCAAGAAACCCAGATACTGATTTTGACGGTATTCAGGATGGAATCGAAGATGATAATCTTAATGGAATTCATGATCCAGGAGAGAGCAGTGCATTAGATCAATGCGATCCTTTGGCAACTTTCCCATCATGTGATTTTGATAATGATGGCATTCAAAATGCTACCGACCCAGATGATGATGGCGATGGCGTAGATGACAATTTGGACATTGACCCTTATGATCCGCACAGTGATACCGATGGAGATACCGTAAGCGATGTAGAGGAGACGTTCAACGGTTCGGATCCATTAAATCCATGCGACCCTAATCCTAATGCATTTGCTTGTAATGCAGATGATGTGGATGGTGACGGATATTCACCAACCTATGCGCAAGGTCACCCACGTTTTGATCCAGATGATAACAATCCATGTGTTCCAGATTTCACTGTAGGTAATTGTGATTTCGATAATGATGGATTGATTAACTCAATTGATGATGACGATGATGCTGATGGTGTTCTTGATGCTGATGACGTTGATGATTATGATAAAAACTCTGATTCTGATTTGGATGGATTGGTTGATAATGCAGAAACTGGTTTTGATGGAAATTACGATCCCAACACAGATTCTGACCCATTAAATCCATGTGATCCATTAGAAAACAATCCAGCATGTGTTGGTCAGGATGCAGATAGAGATGGATATGCAAGTAACCTTGATCCAAATGATCCACTATTCGATCCAGATGATAACAATCCATGTGTTCCTGATTGGACATTCAATGGTTGTGATTTTGACAACGATGGTATTGTTAATGGAAATGACCCAGATGATGATAATGATGGTGTGAATGACGGTGATGATGCTGGTCAATACAATCCAAATAGTGATTCAGACAACGACGGTATTTCTGATATTGATGAAACAACCAACGGAACAGATCCATTGAATGCGTGTGATCCTGATGCAAATAATCCTAACTGTGGATTGACTGCAACGGATAATGACGGTGATGGATACATGGCAGGTATTAGCCCATTCGATCCGAATTTCGATCCGAATGATGCTAACCCATGTGTGCCAGATACTAATTCACCTGCATGTAATGCGAATGTTACGGATAACGATGGTGATGGATATAAAGGTGGTGTTGATCCATCTAATCCTCAATACGATCCAGATGATAACAATCCATGTATTCCAAATCAAAGCTCTTCAGCTTGTTTAGCAAATGCACAGGATAATGACAATGATGGATTCTTTAGCGGAATCGATTCCTCAAATCCAAACTACGATCCAGATGATAGCGACCCATGTGTTCCTGATAACACAACAGGTGCTTGTACTGGAAACAATGATTTAGATGGTGATGGATACATTACAGGAGTAAGTTTCACGGATCCATTATTTGATCCAGATGATGCAAATGCATGTGTTCCAGACCCAACGGTTGGAAGCTGCGTGCCTTCTGCCGATAATGATAATGATGGATTCTTTGGCGATGCTGCTCCAGGTTCAGCCAACTACGATCCAGATGATAATGACCCTTGCGTGCCAGATGCAACCGGGCCTGACTGTCAAACTGGTGGTTCTGATATTGTTTATTCAAACCTTAGAGTCTTCTTACAAGGTGCGATGGATACCAATGCAGGATTGATGGATGATGATATTAGGAACAAAGGATTCTTACCAGCAATCGAACCATATACGGACTTAAAACCTGATTTTGTAACAACACCTTTTATTCATGTTGGTGCAGGCGGAGGAGAAACAGTTGTAGATGATGCAACGACATTCGGTGTCTCCGGAAATGATGCCATCGTAGATTGGGTATTTGTCGAATTGCGGTCAGCAGCTGATCCAAAAGTGGTTGTTCAATCTCGTTCAGCATTAGTACAAAGAGATGGCGATGTGGTAGATGTAGATGGAGTTAGTCCAGTCAATTTTCAAGTTGATGGTGCAGCTTCCTACTATATTTCTATTAGACATAGAAATCACTTGGGTGTCATGACAGCCAATGCGATCAGTCTTTCAACAAGCACTGGCTCTGCTCCAATGGTTGATTTTACAGATGTGGATACGCCTACTTATGGAGAACATGCTCAGGTAATAAGCGGAGGTTTTGCGATGCTTTGGGGAGGTAATGCAGATGGTAACAATTACATTGTCTATCAAGGTGCTGGTATAGCCAATCCAGATAGAGATAAAGTATTCTTTGATGTGTTTACTGCTCCAGTAAATACGAACTTCCAATTCAACTTCATTTATGAAGGTTATCATGGTGGTGATACCAATATGGATGGAGAAGTGAAGTATCAAGGATTAAGCAATGATGTTGATCAGATGATTTTCTTCAACGTGTTGAGTCATCCTGACAATCCGAACCTGTTCCCAAGTTTCTTTATTACAGAGCAGTTGCCAGAAGTAATTGATTAATTGAATTATACGCATTGCAGTGGTGCGGCAAAGTGTTGTACCACTGCTATTTTTTTTGTAGTTAAGGGATTTTTTATAGAAATTATTTTGCGTCTAATGCTTAATTTTTTTTACTCAAAACGCTTTGACAAACGTTCATAATCCGATAAAAGCAAACGCAATATTCGTTATTCGTTATATAATGCAATTTGGGTATAAAATTCTGATAATCAGGTATTTACAGTAATTTTTAAATGCCTTAACTTTGAGTTGAAAAGGGAAATAACTATCTAAAATCAATAAAGCTTTTTTAAGAACAACATTTTTTTATTTTTTGAAAGGGGGGCGGTGTGTACTCAATTTTTTTTATTCAAACTTTGTGAACAAACACCATCCGAGTAATACGCCCCCACTTTTTTTGTAAGAAACAATTAACTGAAGAATTTTTACATTTTAAATGTTAGAAATTCTCAAATAACATAACCATGTATAAACACTCTTTACTCACTATCGTTTTGATAGTATTTTGTGTAAGTGGTATATTTGCACAAGTACAATTCAGAATGGACTATGAAAAGACAACTAAAAAATATATCGTGTCTTTGGTCCCAATGGCAACCTACAAAATGCCAGCAAATCTAACAGGTGCTTCACAAGTAACTGTAAAAGCTCCAACTGGGCTATTTTTTCCAACAGAAGTAACAGGACTGTATCCAGGTGTAGAATGGGATTATAACTCTCGCTCTAATGCTCCTGAGGAAGCACCTGAAGTGGATTACATCTCCTTTGCAATGCGTAATTCAGGATTGTTGCACTTGCCTTATGTAGAAGGTGTTTCAATTCCAGTGCTTTCTTTTGCAAACGAGTTTGGTTGTAGCGCTCCTGTTGAATTAATTGATAATAAAACGGATCCATTCATGCCACCCAATTCTATGATGGCAAATGTAGGTCAAAGTATCGCAGTTTATGGATACGGTCACAATGCTTTCGGTGGAATTTTCAACGAAAAAGGCAGAGCGGACTGTCAAGAATTATATACGCATACATTCGACTCTGAGGAGTTAATCTCAGATTTTGATTTGTATCCCATTCCAGCTGAAGTTGAAATCTTCCTTGAATTTGATTGGGGATATCCTTCAGAAAATGTACAAGCAGAAATCGTTGATGCTTTAGGTAGAACTATGTCTCACAAATCTATTGATTTGATTACTGGACATAATTTGCATCCTTTCCAAATTGCAAACCTTGCAGCAGGAACTTATTTCCTAAAGTTGAAAGGAGCGTCATGGAGCATCACTTTAGATAAATTTCAAAAAATTAGAATGTGATTTTATAACCTAATTTGAAGCCCGAGTCCTTTGGACTTTGGGCTTTTTGGTTATCACATTAAAAGATTGGTTTTCAACAAAAAGAACAGTCATGCCGAAAGGTGTGGCTGTTCTTTTATTGTTAGAACTTACTCTAATGTTTTGTGTAGTAAGGAGTTTTAATGCTTAAACTAAATTTTTAAAAAATTCGCGAATAGCATTGAAATCATCGCATTTTGCGAAAGCGAAGTTTTGTAAACCCATGTTTTGTCTTGTGCCCACACTTACATATTTGAAATTTTAGGTTTAAAATACAATTCTGGTAAGATGATTGCTTATTAATTTCTGTTATTCCCCCTTCACTTATTTCTTACCCCTCTTACTTAAATAAGAATCCTTAAAGAAGCGAACCCTCCTGCTTCGGAAAAAACAGATCACCAAACAGTATTTGTCATGAGAAAACTTTTATTCCTATTAATTGGACTATTTGCTTTTCAGGTTTTATCTGCACAAGTAAAAGTTAGAGCTGCACTGCAGCCAGATAATAAAACCTACATTGTTTATTTTAGACCAGATGTAAATTACAGTGGGCCGCTTGCTACTACTGTCTCCTCACAACTTTCCATGCGAGTGCCAACTGGAGGCTTTGATGTAGGAAATATGATGAGTTTTAAAGGGTTGTGGAACAAATCCGTCCAAGTCGTTAGTCCTGAAGAAAATAGCGGGTTTGATTATGTTTCCTTTTCCTTAGTTAGCTCCACTATGGACATTCAATATGTAACTGGAGAAGAAGTAGCCGTTTTTTCATTTGAAAATATAGGCACGTGTACTGGCGCATTGGAATTCATAGACAATACTGACGATCCTTTTTTACCACCAAATTCTCAAAATGTTAATGTTGGAAATGCTATTTCTGTAGCAGGTGCGGGCTTAGGTGTCAATACATATTCTGGTTCGTACGCCGACCAAGGTTATACTTGTTTATCTAATGTAGGATGCGGTATTACCTTCAATGGTGTAGAATTGACTTCACCTACTACTTGTGGTGATTCAGATGGTGTTATAGAAATTTTTGCTTCAACTGATCTCGGACTTGATTTAGTTTATAGTATTGATGATGGTGATACTTGGCAGGATGAGCCTGTTTTTACTGGACTCAATTCAGGAGATTTTAATATCTGGGTTCGCGACGTTGCTTCTATTTGTTTGGAAGAAGTTGGTGTAATAAATCTCCCAGGTCCATTGGGTCCTATTATTCTTGACCAGCAATTTACCAACCCAGATTGTGATACGGCAAATGGTACAATTACCATTGATGCAAGAACAGATAGAGGAGAACCAATCGAATATAGTGTTGACTTAGGCGCCACTTGGCAAGTTAGCAATGAGTTTACTGGATTGGAAGCAGGTACTTATTACATACAAGTTAGAAATACAGTAAACCTTTGTATTACACAGGTCGGGCCGTTTGAATTAGAAGGGTGTGCAGGCGATCCGTGTATTATGTATTATGAAATTGAGCAACTCTCAGGAGGACGATATCAAGTTTCGTTATTGTCTGATGTTACATGGGCATCTCCTTCAAATATTACAAGTAATTTACAGGTGACGTTAAAAGCTCCGGCTGGCGGATTAATCATCAGTGATTTGCAATCTGAAGTTCCAGATGTATCATTTAGTATAAACGGAACATATTCAAGCCCAATGGAGGCTCCAAATCATGATTACTTTACTATCTCATTAGCGACTTTCCCAACTTCTGATATAAATTATATTGAGGGTACAAAAATTCCATTGTTCAGTTTTACGAATGATGGCGATTGCGGTGGCGGAGGAGTAGTGGAACTCATCGAAAACGATGTGGACGCCTTTTTTCCACCAAATAGCCAAAACGCAAATGTTGGTCAACAACTTTTTGTATTTGCCTATGGAGCAGATGTTCCAATTTGCTTAAATGCAAACAATGCTGCGCCGTGTGTGGATGACCCACCACCGCCACCAACAAACCTACCTACGGATACGGTTTACGTAACGATTCCAACTGACCAAACCACAACGGAGTGTTTGACTACGGTTTTGGATCTTCCAAATGGTTTAGGAACGACATCTGTTTGTAGCAATGGTTCTTTTGTTAATGTCAATCCTACGAATGGATCGGATTGTGTTGAATTAGTGCCACAATCTGATTTTATGCAAACTGATGAAGTTTGTGTTATTCATTGTGATAACGTAGATGGAACTATTTGTGATACGACTTATATTATCATTTGTCCGCAGGTGCAAATACAACCAGTAGCTGCTAATTGCGAAGGTTCTTCTTTCCAATTAGAAACGATTGGTGGTACTGGCACTTTCACCTGGTCAAATGGCGACATTGGGACGCCGATTACGGTAACTCCTTCTATTTCAACAACTTATACAGTTACAGCTGATAATGGTCAAGGATGTAGCACTACAGACCAAGTAGAAGTTACGCTCTTAGCACCTCCAAGTTCTGACTTCAGTTTTGCAGGAGTTTGTTTAGGTGATGCAACAAACTTTACTCCAAGCCAAAGTGGTTTAGCTTCCTATTCTTGGGATTTTGGAGATACGAATACTTCAACAGATGTTAGTCCTTCGCATGTCTATGATATGGAAGGTACTTATACTACAACTTTGACGGTTACGGACGCAAATAACTGTTCAAGCATGACCTCTAATGTTGTTACAATTGGTGGCGCTGGTGCAGGTTCAGGAACAAGAACTACGGTAAATGCTTGTGGTGGTGAAGAAGTAACACTTTCAGCATCGACGGGTACATCTTACTTATGGTCTCCTGCTACTGGTTTGAGCGACCCAACGGTTGCCAATCCGATTGCAAATGTTTCTACCTCTACCACTTATATTGTTACTGTTGGCGGCACGGCTGGCTGCGGAACAGTTGACACCGTTCGTGTTGAAGTAACGCAAGCACCTGTTATTGTTGAGGTATTGAGCGAAGATTTGACTTCGTGTGATACAGAGGATGGTTCTATCAAAATCACTGCAACTGACGGCGGAAATGCTTTAGAATATAGTATTGATTGTGGATTAACTTGGAGTTCTAATAGTTCTTTCTTGGATCTTCCGAAAGGTACTTATGGCATCATGGTTAGAAGTGTAGAAACGGGTTGTACTACAAAATGGGCGGATGATGTGATTTTCACCGGCCCATTGACTCCTATGATTACAAATGTTACTACTACTGCTCCAACCGCTTGTGGCGCAAATGATGCAACCTTAACGGTAGAGTCAACTGATACTGGCGTTGAATACAGTATTGATGGCGGTGCAACTTGGACTACTGATAATGAATTCACTAGTTTGGCTGGTGGAACTTTTGAGGTTGAAATCAGATTTGCTGGTGCAACTTGTACGAGTCCTTACAGCCAGGGCGCTGTGATGATAATGGACAATGCTGCGCCTACTGTTTTAAATCCAATTGATAGAACATATAGTTGTGATGGAAATCCAAAAGAAGTTACTATTGAAATTAGTGAGAATATCGTCTCGTATAATATCAACTCAAGTGGTAATTTTTCAAATGAAAACTCGAATGGCAGTGTCTTAACTTTTGAAGCTACGCCAACTGCTGATTCAACTGATTTTGAAGTAATCATTGAGGGAGAAAGTGGATGTACCGTAGTTGAAAATTTCAAACTATACAGAAGCGAAACACCTACCTTAACGGTAATTGAAAAAGCAAATACAGAATGTAATGATGCAACTGGCTCCTTTGCGTTAAGCATCAGCGGAGGAAGCGCTCCATACACTTATACCTTTAGTAATGCAAACGGAGTGATTCAGCAAGACGTTGTTTTGATGAGTAATACGACCACCTTCGCTGATTTAGCTGCTGGATTGTATTCCATTACTTTAGCTGACGAAGGAAGATGTGCTTCAAACCTTAATGTTGAAATTGAGGCGATGGAAACTGATTTTGGTCTTACACAAACCATATTTATGCCTGATTGTAATACTTCAAATGGAAGTATCGAAATCATGAATGCTCCTTCAAATTCTACAATCGAATGGTTGAATGAAAACGGAGAAACGGTTTCAACTTCAAGTAGTGCAACAGACCTTTCTGCTGGTGTTTATACTTTAAGAATCGTAGATCAGAATACAGGTTGTTTCCAAATTGAACAAATTGCATTGGCGTCTGCAGATGCTCCTGAAGTTTTATTAGGGCAGATTGTCGAGCCATTCTGTCCAGGAGATGCATCTGGAGTTGTTTCGTTACAAGTGAATGGAACGGGCGAGTATCGAGTAACGGTCGCTGAATTGGGTATCGTACAAGTAATCAATGGCGACCAATTATCCATGATTTCTGGTTTTCCTGCTGGAGATTACAACTTGGTAGTTGAGAATCCTACAGGTTGCGAAACAGTATTACCAGTTACAATTGTCGAAAATGCGATGCAATTATCAGTTGATCAGACTCAACCTTCTGATTGTGCGCTTGCCGATGGTCAGCTTTGTTTTGAGTTGGCTAACGGTGAAGCCCCTTATATCGTACAAACATCTTTAGGAGATAGAAATAATATAGGTGTTGGTGAGCAAATTTGCTATACGGATATTGCTGCAGGGACTTATGAAATTACGATTTTCGACGCGAGAGGATGTCAGATTTCAGAATCTTTGACCTTCGCTGCTCCCAATCAACCAACCGTTGACAATGAAGATTTTGTAATTGATGGCTTCACCTGTCCAGGTGATTTTGATAGTGGAACCATTTCTTCAACTCTAAGCAGCGAGTTTGATATTTATGACTTTAACAATAACTTTATTGGAACCACTCCAATCACCAATTTATTAGAAGGAACTTATGTAATTTCCGTTGATAAGAATGGCTGTGCCGCTCAAACAACTGTTGAGTTGACTTCCACGGTTAGTCCATGGGATGTGATGCCAACGATTACCAATGAAACATGTGTTGGTGATGATGGAGCAATTCAATTATTGGTACAAGGTGGAAATGGAAATTATGCTTTCTTATGGAGCGGTTCTCAGAGTATCAGCAACACAGCAAATAACCTTTCTGCTGGAAACTCTTATGCAGTTACCATTCAAGATTTTCAAGGATGTGAAATCGTAGTTGATAATTTGACTGTCGATTCAGACTGTCAGGAGGCGAATTATCCAGATACTTCAAGGTTGCAAACAATGGTGAATGTTCCATTGAATAACATTTGTATATTGAATGATTTTCCAATTCCTTCAGATGCAACGTTGATGCTTTGCGAAAATCCTGAAAATGGAACAGTTGAATTAGCTGCTGGAAGTTGTTTCTCTTATATTCCTAATCAAGACTTCGTTGGAGACGATCAGTTTTGTTTAGAAATTTGCGATGCAGCTGGAAATTGTCACGAAATCACGGTACTAATGTCTGTTGACGGTAGAGAATTGGAAATCATGACGGGTATCACTCCAAATGGTGATTTTGAAAATGACTACCTGACTATCAAGAATATCGATTCTTATCCAAACAATACAGTAAGAGTTTATAACCGTTGGGGCAACCTTGTATTTAAGAAAGAAGGGTATTCAAATGATTTCCCTTGGAAAGGTGATTTCTATGGTGCGATGCTTCCGTCAGGTACTTATTATATCGTTATCGATTTAGGTGACGGAGAGCAAATGGCAGATTACATTCAAATGCAACGATAAGCGTTTATTTAGTTTAGAAACATAAAGAAAAAGGTTTTCTGTTTGTCTTTCTGATTTCAATCAGGAAATAGAAATACAAACTGTTTGGTTTTATCAAAGGGTTTGGAAGCGATTCCGAACCCTTTATTTTTTTAGAACCAATTTTCCTGGCTACAGGACAAAAGTGAAATTTGAGGGTTACTAAACTTAATCTTCGAGACAATTACTGTATAAAACGCTTGAAATATCAGTCCATAATTAGAGCAAAGTTTAGTAAACCTATGTTTTGTACTGTACATAGCCAATTTTCTTCAAAGCAGGAATAATAAGTTTGATTTTTTTTGAAGGGGATAGGAAGTCTTTGTATAAGTGGAAAATTCCTCCCGCTGACTATCGACATTTCCCTCTAAAGAGAGACAAATAACTTTGAAAGATTAAATTCCAAAGAAAAAATGCACAAAAAAAAGCGCCTTGAAACTAATCAAGACGCTTTTTAATTTTTGTATTAAAATTACTGCGTAATTATTTTTTTAGAAATTAACTCTGAAATCGTTTCATCCAATTGATTGGAGGCATTTTCAGAGTACTTTTGAATAATTGACTGGTTTTCAGATTTCCGCTCTTTAGCGGCTTTTGTCAATTTTTTAATCAAAGAAGTAAAATTACTTTTAACTCTTCTTTTTTTCATTTCCCATTTTTTTTTGAGACCAGAAAATATCGATAAAATTCTGATAATCAATAACTTATCAACACTTTTAATATGGTCAGGTTCGAAAATCGGTTAATCTTTAAAAGATTAAATTTTTAAAACGCGATGTACTGCTAAATATTTGAACGTACGAAAATAATAAAATTTATTTTGTATTAACTAATTATTTAGAATTTATTCGAAGGCCATTCGGAAAAAAATAGGAGTGCTTCAAATTCTTTTTTGAAAAATTTTGAAGGGCAATTAGTGATAGTGGTTCAACAAATTTGCCAAATTTTCATTTTAATCTTTTGTTGTTGAAAAAAAACCGCTTAACCAGAGGGAAAAGCGGTTCAAACAATTTTAACCAGTTAATGAAAAAAATGAGCGATTCAATAAATCAAGAATCATTACTGGTCGCTCTTTAGTCGCGGTGATTCCTCACAAGAATCGATACAAATATTCGATTTATATCATTCAAAAGGCATCATTTACGACAAATGACAGCAGTTTTTAGATAAAGTCGCGCTCTAGTCGGGTTGACCAAGATTTTAACCCAATTATTTTTGGTTTTTCTTAGTTAAATTTTGGTTTCGATTCTTTAAATAATCATTTTTAAAATATGTTTGCAATTCCAAAAGTCAAATCTTTGAAAAGTAAAGATTGATGGAACAAATTTTGAAACTATAATCGTATATTTCGACTTATTATAATCCAGGAAATGAAGAATTCATTAGTATTTTGCTTTTGTTTTCTTCTAACCTTCCTTCACGGTCAAGTTATTCCCCCCGAACGTCTTGGAAATTGGTTAGAAGTAGGAGCTGATAAAAACAGCCAAGAATTCACAAGAGAGATCAATGTGAGCACCTTGGGTATGTCTGGCTCTGAAAATATGACCGTTGGCAAGGAGTTCAATCGCATACTCGAGTCCTATCGTTTTATTCCTGTCATTTTTTATTTCCCTGCTGGCACCTACGTATTTGAAGAACCCATTCAGTTGTACAGCAATAAAATCATTACGGGGGATGGTGCCGAAACAATTTTTAAATTTTTGGATTTAGGAAATCACTCTCTAATTGAGGTTTTCGGTGAAATTGAAACAGATGTCATCACGCTAAAATATGACTTGCCAAAAAACTCAATGAGTTCAGTCCTCAACTTCGGACCACTTTGGAATGAAGGTGATTTGCTTTACATTTTTCAGGACGATGAGGATAAAGTAACCTCTGCTTGGGCAAAAAACACAACTGGTAACATAGCGATAGTTGATGAAATTGACGGAACTAATTTATTTTTCCAAGAGGGCACCAATCAAGAATTTGAGGTAGAAAAATACGCAAGAGTTTCGCGCATCCACGCAATTGAAAATGTCGGAATTGAAAAGATTAGAATTGAACCTACCAAAGAAACACCTGATCAATCCAGCAATATCTATTTTAGAAATGCTTACAATTGCTGGGTGTCATGCGTAGAAAGTTATAATACCACCTTTTCTCATGTATTGATTGATAAAAGCCGAAACATCACCGTTGAGGGTTCCTACTTTCAGGATGGTTTCAATTATGGTGGAGGTGGAAGAGCTTATGGTACAACCCTCCAAAGCGCAAGTAAATTTTGTTTGATTGAAGACAACGTCTTTAATCATCTAAGACATTCCATCTTGTTTCAGTCAGGTGCCAACAATAATGTGATAGGTTATAATTATTCCTTTGATCCTTATTGGGAAACACTTTTGCTCCCTTCAAATTCTGCTGGCGATATTGTGCTTCATGGCAATTACCCTTTTGATAATTTGATAGAAGGAAATATTTGCCAAAACATCGTAATTGATGATTCTCATGGAACCAACGGAAAGTACAATACTTTTTTCAGGAATCGAACCGAATCTTATGGCATTTTTATGAATAATGGAGTGCCGTCTAATGATCAGAATATAGTTGGAAATTTGATTGTTAGAAATACAGCGCAACCGATTGTTCCACTTTATGCCTTAGCGGGTTCTGGGCATTTTACATTTGCCAATCATTATTTAGGTATTGTTCTTCCGGACAATACTGCTCAATTGGAGGATAGTACATACTACCTTCAGCCTTTTTCTGAGTTAAAGGATAGAATGAAAGAGATTGAATTGATTGGATTACCATTAGGACTTGAAACCGAATTCAACTTGGCCAAAGAACGATTTGTGATGGATGGAATGAAAACAACCTGCTCCAGTCCAACTTCTTCAACTCATAATTTTATTACTGAAAATTTAGTGGAGGTTTTTCCTAACCCTTCACCACAAGGTCAATTGAATCTTTCCAATCCAAGTGAAGAAAATAGAAGTTATTCTATTCAAAATGTATTAGGTGCTTCAATGAGTAGGGGAGTATTACCTGCCGGAAATTCCTCTTTTGATTACTCCTCTTTTGAAAGCGGTATTTATTTCATTCAGATAAAAGAAAACAATCAGTTAATCCAAACCTTAAAATGGATTCGATAAGAATTTAGAATACATTTGTTTTCTAAATTCTTATTGGTTTGAAAAATTTCACAGCTCACCTAGCCCTCTTTTCTGTCGCTCTAATTTATGGAGCAAATTACACCATCGCCAAAGAAGTTCTTGATCCTGGTTTTGTCAAGCCTATAGGATTTATCTTGCTAAGGGCCACTGCAGGACTTGTTTTGTTCAATCTGGTTCGCTATCTGTATGTTAATGAGAAAATTGATAGCGAAGATTGGAAGCTCATCATTCTTTGTGCATTCTTTGGCGTTTTTGCCAATCAAGTACCTTTTTTTATTGGTTTGAAAATGACCACGGCTATCAATGCCTCTTTGCTCCTGACTTCAACTCCCATCATTGTGCTGGTAGGCGGTGCTATTTTGCTAAAAGAATCCATCACCCTAAAAAAAGCGGTAGGGATTATCTTAGGTTTAATTGGTGCGATTTATCTGATTCTAAATGGCAATTCAGTTAGCTTGAAATCTGAGCAGCTGATGGGCGATTTATTAGTTTTCTTGAATGCCGTTAGCTATGCCTTTTATTTAGTTTTGGTTAGAAAGTTGATGGCAAAGTATAACCCCATTACAATCCTCAGCCGATTATATATATTTGGATTTTTGATGGTTTTGCCTTTCGGGTTTCAGGATGTAGCTGAAATTAATTGGAATAACTTTTCAACTGGGATTTGGGCTGCTGTTGCGTACGTTTTGATTTTTACAACTTTTTTCGCCTACCTCCTCAATGCATTTGCGCTCAAGAAAGTTCCTGCTGCCATCGTTGGGATATACATTTATTTGCAACCTATAATTGCTTCTGCCATCGCTATTTCTTATGGGAAAGATTACTTAACGATAGATAAAGTCATTGCTGCCATCTTTATTTTCACTGGCGTGTTTTTGGTAAGTAGAAAGGGGAGTTAGTAAAATTAGTTAATTGAGTTGATTGGTTAATTAAGTTGAATTAGATTACTCAATCAACTCAATTTGCGTCTTTTTCAAAATCTATCGTCTGCAATAAAAAAGTAAATATGAGTACCACGGCTGTTTGGAATAATTTCTCAAATCATTTATACAATTTTATTTTACAAAAGGTGAATTCAACCACTTTAGCAGATGATATTTTGCAGGATGTATTTTTGAAAGTTCATAAGAACAAAAGCCAATTGAAAGAAGAGGAAAAGTTAGAATCTTGGCTTTTTAGAATTACCAGAAATACCATCACTGATCATTATCGAAAAACGCAGAAGGAAATAAAACTTGAAAACGAATTAACTTTTTTAAAAATGGACAATTCAGAATTTCAAGATTTAAAGAATCTGGAATTTTTAGCAGATGTGTTTCAGCAAAGATTGAAGGATTTTCAAAAATCGAATGACTCGAAAATTGAAGACATTGAAGAAGCAATTTTCTTTTTCAAAACAATGTGTCCATTTATGGAAGAAATTGATTCTAAATATGCAGAAGCAGTTTTCTGGGTCGATTGGCAAGGCATTTCTCAAAAGGAATTTGCAGATAAAATAGGCATCTCTTTGTCAGGTGCTAAGTCAAGAGTACAGCGGGGGAGAGAGCATATCAAAAGCCTGTTTACAAAATGTTGTGAATTTGAATATGATAGCCGAGGTCAAGTCATTGATTTTCAAAAAAGACCTTCAAGTCCTTGCAAAAAATGTTGATCTATTTTGCGTCTTTTTCAAATCTATCCGTCTTCATGGTGATAAAAGGCAAAGCACAGTTTGCCAATTTAATCGGCTGAAAATCTGTGATTTAAAAAGCCGAAAATTTTAAAATGATTACCATGTTACTTCTATCAATGTTAATTTCAGTATTGCCAGCATGTTGTCCTCTAGGATGTTGCTAATCACGCTTTGGAAATGAGAAAAAGGCGTTTCTCTTTAGTTGAGAAACGCCTTTCTATTTTAGTTTTTAAACACCCGTTTCACAGCTACTCCTTCTTCAGTTTCAATTTTCAAAAGCA
>CALDSS010000141.1 GCA_937924495.1 uncultured Saprospiraceae bacterium | reverse complement strand
TTTTGGTGATTGAAATTTAAAATTCAGAGGGAACCCGATTAGGAGGTGCAAAATTACGACATTAATAACTCGCAACCAATAGTCTGAGACTCGATTCGTGTCTAAAAGACACTTTTTAACCAATTATTTGTATTGAAAATTCGCAGAAAAGATAGGAAATCAAAAAAGCAGCCCCTTTTCACGTTTTAAAATACTAGTGAGAGTAAAGGAAAAGAGGCTGCTTATATAAATTTTCGAAACCTTAATTCGCCGATTAAACGAATAGAAGGTTTTATCCGCTGCTTTGATTTTTATTTTTTTTGAAAAAAAATTAGCCGATGCGCTAATGCACACCGGCCAATTCCTCTCTATTGGGTTTTGTCGTAAAATTCTATCCTGATCTCTATAAAGATCAGCTAGCCCTTGCTACGACTCTTTTATCACGACGAGCAACGGTTTCAAAATAAGCAGCTGCTTGTGGGCGCTGCATCATTTGAAATAAAATTTCCTTTGCTCTGAATAATTGTGCCTTTACTGTTCCTAGTGGGATTTCTAACAATTGTGCAATTTCATCATAACTCAACTCTTCAAAATATCTCAACTCAATCATGAGGCGATATTTTGGGCTAAGTTCTGTGATAGATTCACGCATCAAATTGATACGCTGACCTCTGATGATTTGCTCTTCAGGATTAAGGCTCGGTGCCTTAATGTTGTTGGCAAATCCATAATCACTATTAGGCTCAATCGGGTCGTCAATAGAAAGGGTTTTAATCCTTTTCTTACGAATGTGATCGATGCAATTATTAATAGCAATTTTGAATAACCAAGTACTGAATGCAAAATGAGGTGCATAAGTCGGAAGCTTATTAAAAGCTTTTCCGAATGCCTCTTGCGTGAGATCATGAGCGTCCTCTCTATTTCGTACCATTTTTAGCATAGTGTGAAAAATAGAGTGTTGATAACGTTCATTTAAAGTCTTGTAGGAGCGTTGGCATCCTGCAATTGCGCGTTGTACTAATTCGTAATCTTTCTGCGCTTTTTCAGATAAGTTTCCTGCGGTCGGGGGTGTCTGTGTTGCTACTTCCATTGTTGCGTTTTGCGTTTGAATAAACTCGGCGAGAAAAGCAGGTAGTAAAAGACAAACGCAAAGTCGAAAATCGGTATCCACGGGAATAAAGAGGGATCGCGTAACTTTCGAAGTATGCGGTTGTACATAAATAATACCACAAGCATTCTCATTACATATAATAAAAAAACAAATATTGTGCTAACTTTAATATAAAGTAACACAGTGCCTCCCATGTAGTGTAGTAAATGACTTACAGCCAAAGCTCCCAAAAGCAATTGATGCTTTTTTTGATACATCCGACCAGTAGTCAGATGCCGAGATTTTTGACGGTAATATGCCTTCCAGGTTCTCGCTGGTTCTGAAATCATAAACGACTCAGGCGATAATTGAATGGCAGTGTTGGAAGAAGTGGCAACGGCGTTGACGAACAAGTCGTCATCTCCAGAAGCAAGGTGGATATGTTCATGGAATCCATTTACCCTTTCGATCAACTCTTTTTTATAAATCAGATTTCTCCCAACACCCATATAGGGCATGCCCGCGAAAGCAAAGGAGAAATATTGTATAGCTGTATATATAGTCTCATGTCTTATCAACCGGTTTAGCAATCCTGGATATTTTCGATAAGGAGAATATCCCAGCCCTAATTCGTAAGGCTTTTTTATAAGGCTTGCCATTTCTGCTGCCCACTTGTCACCTATTGGTTCACAATCAGCATCAGTCAATAATACTAGGTCTCCAGAAGCAGCTTTTACTCCTTTGAGTAAGGCTTCTTTTTTTCCTATATATAATTTTTTCGTATTTGAAATAATTATAATGCGAAAGGTAGAATTTCTTTTCTGAAACTCCTGCATTATTTCCAGAGTATTGTCTGTGGAGCCGTCGTTTACGAGTACTATTTCTTTGGAGCGGTAGTTTTGACTTAGAATACGGGGAAGAAATTTTCTAAGGTTTTCCGCTTCGTTCTTCGCACAGATAACTATTGATACTAACGGCTGTGGATTTGATTCGCTGCCTGAGCCACCTTCTGACTCGGGCGCCTTTTGCTCTCTATAGAATGCAAATTTAGAAAAAAGAAATAACCAAAAACAAACATTAACTGTTGTTGCACCTATAAAAATTAACAATAATATGTTTTGCCAAGTGAGCATGCGGCAAAGGTAATAGATGTTTTAAGTTTCTTAGTTCATTTGCAAGATGTCCTTTCGTCAGTAAATTCTACCATTCTTTCCTTTCAGAAATATATTACTTTTGCGATATGCTTCGATATGCCGCAAAAGTTTTATCCGTCATTTTCCATCCACTTTTGATGGTCACTTATATGTTGGTCTTACTCTTATTAATAAACCCATACATGTTTGGGGTAAACTGTATTGGTGAGCAGTGGCTGATGGTTATTCAGATTTTCCTTTCTACTTTTTTCATCCCGATGATAGCCGTGATCATGATGTATGCGCTTGATTTCATAAAAAGCATCGAAATGCATGACCGCATGGATCGAATAATTCCCTACATTGCAATTAGCACTTTTTATGTGGCGACTTATTATTTTCATTTAAAAATGCCGGGCACTCCTGTTGCTTTTCAGATGTTCATGTTGGGGGTAGTCATTTCTCTTTTCTTAGCATTCTTCATCAATAATTTCACAAAAATAAGCATGCACACCGTCGGTATGGGCGGTTTTTTAGGAATGGTTCTCTTGACGATTTTCTTTTTCCAATTGACTGAATTCCCACTCCAAACTTCTTTTGGAACTATAAAAGTTGAAATGACTTCGGTTCTTTTTATTGTTCTACTGCTCTCTGGTTTGGTAGGTAGCTCTCGCCTAATTTTAAATGCGCACCACCCTTCAGATCTTTGGGGTGGCTATGTTGTTGGCCTTTTTGGTCAACTCATTGCTTTCAACTTGGTTTTTTAACCCTTCTGCAAGCTTAGTTATCAACATTCTGTTAGTCTTTTTAAAGTAAAAAATTAGAAGTTCGGTGTATTTTTGAGCCTTCTAAAAGATATTACTATGCAATTCAGTGTTCAATCCGTAGATTTTTTGAAAAAACTAAACATGGCTTCTGGCGCCATTGGTTCAGTTAATGTACTTCCAATTCTTGAAGATTTTCTTTTTGATTTGAAAGGAAATGAACTTACAATCACTGCCAGTGATTTGGAAACATCAATCGTAACGAAAGTAGATGTACAAGGTGAAGAAGACGGAAAAGTAGCCGTCCCTGCAAAGATTCTTTTAGAAACGATGAAGGCGCTGCCAGGGCAACCTATTAAATTTTTAGTTGATAAAGAGAACTTCGGCATTCAGTTGCAATCCTCTTACGGTAAATACAAATTGGCTGGTGAAGATGGAGATGATTTTCCAGAAATTCCAGCTGAAGCAAATGCTGAAGATCGAGTAACAGTTGCTACGCAAGGATTAAGTAACGCTATTGCAAATACCATTTTTGCGACAAGCAACGATGAGTTGAGACCTGCTATGACAGGTGTGTACTTTCAAATAGATTTTAATAAAATCATTTTTGTTGCTACAGATGCTCACAAACTGGTGAAGTTTACTTTAAACGAGACCAAAGGCGAAGTTTCTTCAACTTTTATTGTTCCTAAAAAAGCACTGAACTTACTTAAAAACATTCTTCCTTCAGGAGACGAGGTGACTATCTCTTTCAACTCTGTGAATGTCTTTTTCTCTTTTGGAGATACCTTATTAGTGAGTCGTCAAATCGATCAGCGCTACCCTGATTACAATGCAGTTATTCCTGTAAATAATCCAAACTTATTGACAGCCAACCGTCAAGATTTGCAAAACTCAATGAAACGTATTGCTATTTACGCAAATAAAACAACGAATCAAGTTGTTTTAAACGTAGCGGAAAATAGCTTGACTGTTTCTGCTCAAGATCTTGACTTTTCTAACGAGGCAACAGAACAACTGCCATGCACTTACAATGGAGACCCGTTGCAAATTGCATTCAATGCCAAATTTTTGGTAGAAATGCTGGGCATTCTCGAATCTGATGAAATCAAGTTGGAGTTATCAACGCCTTCTCGTGCTGGTATTTTATTACCGAGTGAACAGCAGGATGGCCAAGACATCCTTATGCTTGTTATGCCAGTTATGTTAGGAAGTTAATTTTCCCCATTTTTACAGGAAGATAAATCAGCTCTTATGAAAAAAGTCTTCCTACTTCTCCTTTTGTTTTCTCTGCTCCTTGGTTGCGGAATGGAACCTCAATTTTCTAATACCCCGGAAGGAGTCGTTAGAAAATGGCAAGATTATATGGATAAGAATGAGTTTGAAAAGGCAAAGGAATTAAGCACCCCTGAGACACAAGTTACCATCACATCTATTGAGGCTTTGCTGACAATGGATCAAGAGCCTATTCCAATCGATACTACTGAGTTCATAACCTTGAGTTGTCAAGAAAAAACAAATGATGCTGTCTGCAAATACACCATTAAATTAGAAGGTGAGTTTATGGAATTGGAAGGCGAGATCGTGAGGGTAGAAGAAGAAATCATCGCCGACAGTTTTTTATTAAAGAAGATAGATGGTAATTGGCTGGTGGATATTCCAGAAGAGATGGCCGATGATGAAGAAATGAAAGGGATGGAAGAAATACTCGACGAATTATTAAAAGAAACTGAGAAATAGTGAAAAAGATAGGATTGTTTTTTGGGTCGTTTAACCCCGTACATGTTGGACATATAATCATTGCCAATTTCATGGCAACTCAGACCGATCTCGATGAGGTATGGATGGTCGTTTCTCCTCAAAATCCACTCAAAAAAAAGAGTACGCTGGCACGTGATTATGACCGCTTGCATTTGGTAAATCTCGCCATCGCTGATAATCCAAAAATTAAAGCGTCAGATATTGAGTTTAAATTACCAAAACCATCCTATACCATTGATACGCTTACTTTCCTTTCAGAAAAATTTCCAAAAAAGGAATTTGTCTTGATTATGGGTGGAGATAATTTAGGAACACTTCATAAGTGGAAAAACTACGAATTAATTCTTCGAGATTACACTATCTACCTTTACAAAAGGCCAAGTTATGATTTAGGCGAATTAGAAAACCACTCTAGTGTCTGCCATTTCGAAGCACCAATGCTGGATATTTCTGCCACTTATATCCGAAAAATGATTCGTGATAAAAAGTCAATTCAATACCTCGTGACCGAACCAGTTTACCAATATTTGATGGAAACGCCTATTTATAAGTAGAAATACAAAATCGTCCGAGTTCAGTTGATTATATAAAATCTTACTTTTGCCAAAAATTATAACAAACACTAAATGTACAAAGGCAAAAAAGTAGTGGCCGTACTTCCAGCATACAACGCCGCTAAAACACTTGAGAAGACTTATAAGGAAATCCCTTTTGACTTGGTGGACGAGGTGATTTTATGTGATGATGCCAGCAAAGACGAAACCGTCAAAACTGCAAAAAGGTTAGGCATTCAACACGTCATTGAGCATCAACAAAACAAAGGCTATGGTGGCAATCAGAAATCACTATACAATAAGGCACTGGAAATAGGTGGTGACATTGTCATTATGTTACATCCTGATTATCAATACACACCCAAGTTGATCCCATCTATGGTCAACATCATCGGTGAAGAATTATACCCCGTTGTTTTAGGTTCTCGTATCTTAGGAAAAGGTGCCTTGAAAGGTGGAATGCCTCTTTATAAATACATCGCCAATCGATTTCTTACACTTACCCAAAACTTGTTAATTAGCTACAAACTGTCTGAATATCATACCGGCTACAGAGCATTTTCAAGAGAAGTTTTAGAAAGCATCAACTTCAATGAAAACTCTGACGATTTTGTATTTGATAATGAAATGCTATCTCAAATCATCTATGCCGACTTTCATATTGCAGAAGTAACTTGCCCTACCAAATACTTTGAGGAAGCATCCTCTATCAATTTTAGAAGAAGCGCAAAATATGGCCTCGGTGTTTTAAGAGTCTCAATAATGCATTTTTTACAACGAATCGGAATAGGGCGGTTCAACTTATATCGTGTCAATAAATAGCACACAAAAGAATATTTCCCGACTTTTACAATTTCGATAGGTTAGTTACTTGACATTCAGATGAATTGAAATTCATTATCTTTGCTTGTCTCACAACCTTTGTATTTTTCAATCATATAGACTTTAATTATTAAAATTAATTCGACCAATGAGAAGAATATTAGTCAGTATTACTACCATATTTTTATTCCTATCCCTTTCGGTTAACGCTCAACATCAACATAAGGGCGTATGTGGCACTGCAATAGATGCTACAGTCGATCGCTTAATAAAAAACAAGGCTGCCATAAAGCAAGGCATTGTCAAAAAAAGAGGCGCCGTTACGTATGTTCCAGTCAAATACATTTTAACAGCAAGAACGAATGGTTCAGGTCGTGTAAGTGAAGAAGCAATTCTTGATATGCACTGCCATCTAAACGAAGTGTATTTGGAGCAAGATATCCAGTTTTATATCAAAGATGGAACCTTCAAAGAAGTTAATAATGATGTCGTTTACTCTGACCACAGAAGAACTACAAACACCATAATGAGGGCGACTAACGATGACACAGCCGTTTCAATTTTTATGGTACAAGACATCGAAAGCCTCGGTAATACTGCAGGACAAATATTAGGGTATTATGATGGACAACGTGATTGGATGGTCGTACGAAACGATCAAGCAAATAGGTCGTCTCAGACCTTACCACATGAGTTGGGACACTTTTTCAGTCTAGCGCATCCTCATCTTGGTTGGGAGCCGGCTCCTTTTGCCCCTGGCGAACCAGGATGGCCAACAGCTCCTAATGTTTCTCCGGGTGGAGTCACTACAGAATTTGCAGATGGTAGCAATTGTGAGAATTCAGCAGATATGGTATGTGACACTCCAGCAGATTATAATGGCTTATTCAACAATGGATGCGTTCATAATAATGGAGCGATGGATCCAAAGGGTCAGGAAATTGAACCAAACACAAGTCTCATTATGAGTTATTTTGGAGATGAGTGCGTTAATCAATTTACGCTTGGCCAGAAAGAAATCATCGAATCTGATTTAATAAGCTCAGAAAGAAACAGGTTAGAAAAAGGTTGGACACCACCCGCAGTTGATGTTTCATCAAATGTAACGATTGCTTATCCTACAGAAGATGCAGTTGCTGTTGCCAATGGCACACTAAATATTGATTGGTATGACGTGCCTGGAGCCACTCATTATATTTTTGAGTTGGGAACCAACCGCTTTTTCAACCCAAGTGAATCTTTTATGATAGAGGGTTCAAGCATTGAACTGACAGACCTGACTAACAGACAATATTTTTATAGAATTCGTCCATTCAGCCCATACAATACTTGCGCTCCTAAAACCAATGCTTTTAGTTTTACGATTACAAACGATCAAGCAACCTCTACCAATGAAATTGGATTTGTGAAAAACTTTTCTGTATTTCCCAATCCAGTAAATCGTAATGGAGAGGTTTTCGTTAGCGTTCTTTCGAATGAGTCTTTTGATGGAGAAGTTAGCGTAGTCGATTTTACAGGAAAAACAATTTATCGTTCCTTTGAAAACTTTGTCGCAGGCGATAATCAAATTCCAGTACAATTAAACCTTGATGCAAACGGAATATATCTAATGTTTGTAAAATCAGATGCAGGCATTCTTAAAAAGAAATTTGTAGTAAACGAATAGAGAAGTTAGCACTTTATAAAAAAAGGAGATTAAAAATTTTTAATCTCCTTTTTTGTCTAAACCTTAATTCAAAAACAGCATAAAGAAATTTACACAAATGAAAAAGTTAATCCTTGGTTCTTTTTGCCTTCTATTTTTCAGTCTGATTCTTGAAGGTCAAAAACAACCAGAAAGTTACTGTGGTTATCATGAAAAAAGTGAGTGGTTGACTCAATATCAACAAAATCCTGATGCCTTCCTCAAAAGAAAGTCAGGAGCGATTACGTACCTACCCATGGCCGTACATTTAGTAGGTAAAGATGATGGAACTGGGCATTTTCCTCCACGGCAGGTTTTGGATGCCTTATGCACCCTCAATTCTGACTTTGAAGACTCAGAGATTCAATTTTATCTTGAAGATGAATTCAACTACCTAAACAACGACGCGTGGTACGAACATGATTTTCGTGGGGGAAGAGACATGATGGTTCAAAACAATGTTCCAGCTAATATAAATAGCTATTTTGTAGATGATCCAGCCGGAAATTGTGGATACTACAGCCCAGGTCCAGATGCACTAGCTAATGCAAAATCTTGTTCGGGAATAAATGACCATACTTGGGCACACGAAGTCGGTCACTTGCTTTCATTACCTCACCCGTTTGTTGGATGGGAAGGGACTGATGTGAACGGAAATCAACCTGCACCAATTAGAGTCAATGGCAACTTAGTAGAATTTTTAGACGGAAGTAATTGTAGCAATGCGGCAGATGGTTTTTGTGACACCAAAGCAGATTATCTTAGCGCCAGATGGAACTGTACGGGTGATGGAGAAAGTAGGGAGTTAATTGACCCGAAAGGAGAATCCTTCCGCGTTGATGGTTCTTTATTCATGTCCTATGCAAACGATGCTTGCTCAAGTCGTTTCTCAGATGATCAAACTGATGCTATGCATGCGAATGTTCTAAATCGACGTCCTGAATTATTGAAAAATCCAACCCCACTGGCATCGATTGATACTGAAGGAGGAGTCCAACCTTTAACTCCAGTAGCGGGAGAAACGGTTTCCACAGGTGAGGTTTTGATTAGTTGGGAACCCGTAAAAAATGCTACCCATTACTATATTGAAGTCTCAGTATTTCCAAACATGGCCGTATTGTTTGAACGTGAAATCGTAACGGCAAATGAATTTTTAATGAAAGAAATTTCCTTTGAAAGACCTCACTTTTGGAGAATTAGACCTTTCAATTATTTCGATTTTTGCACCTCTTATTCTGATATCTTCACTTTCAATGTAGCCACGGCTTCCTCGACCAAAACAATTGAAGCTATCGAATCATTCGTAGTCTCTCCGGTTCCAGCCGAGAGTGGAAATGACTTGCTTATCCAACTTACAACCGACGAATCTTTTTCAGTAAATAGTTCGCTAATCAGTTTGACGGGCCAAGTCTTAAAGACTGAAAATTTAGAACTAAATGCAGGGCAGCAGCAATTCAAATTTGGTTTGCCTAATGTACCAAATGGCATTTACCTTCTTTCTTTACAAAATGAAAAAGGAGAGCGGATGATTAAGAGAGTCGTTGTAAATTAATTTTCAACTTCTCTAAAATCAAAAAAGCCGAGACAGTTAATTCTGCCTCGGCTTTTTTATTTAAAGTTCTCGTATCCAAATATTCCGATAGCGAACCAAGTCGCCATGATCTTGCAATCGCAAAGGCATCTTCTCCGGATGCTGGAAATATTTTGACTTCCCGATATAAGCAGTAGGACCCTCCAGTTCAAAATGATTTTGAATCAAAACACCATTATGAAAAGCCGTTACATAAGCAGGACTTTTCAAACTTCCATCTTTATTAAATCGAGGCGCAGTGAAAATTATATCATACATCTGCCACTCTCCCGGTCGGCGCGAAGCATTGACGAGTGGTGGGTTTTGTTTGTAAATGCAGCCCGCTTGTCCGTTTGAGTACGTTCTATTTTTGTAGGAATTCAAAATTTGAATCTCATATAAGCTCATCATGAAGACGCCACTGTTGCTATATAGTTGCCCTTCTTTTCCGACATCTACTGGATTCAAAAATTCGATGTGTAATTGAAAATCGCCAAATTTTTTCTTGGTTTCA
>CALDSS010000140.1 GCA_937924495.1 uncultured Saprospiraceae bacterium | reverse complement strand
GATTTTTATCGTGATCCATTGGGCAAAATGGCAAAACTTGCCGGCTACTCCGATAGTGAACGATGGTGGGAAGTGACGTTTGAACAGCAGTTCAACTCTACTGAAATCTTTGAGCAAATAGAAGAAATGGTCACTGCCCTCCGTGAAGCACAACCTGATGAACGAACAGAAACCCTACAGCGAGAAGCCTACATGCGCAACACTTTGCGAAAAGCAATAAAAGATGGTTTTGAAAAAATAGCAGTCGTCTGCGGGGCATGGCACGTGCCTGCCATTTCTCAATTCAAAAATTACAAATCAACCGCGGACAAAGCATTTTTAAAAGGTTTGAAAAAAGTAAAAACCAATGCGACTTGGATTCCTTGGTCTTATGAGCGATTGGCGTTTGAGAGTGGTTATGGAGCAGGGGTAAAATCGCCTGCGTGGTACGATTTATTGTTTCATCATAAAGAACAAGCATCTATTCATTGGATGTCGAAAGTATCGGGTTTATTGCGAGAAGAAGGCATGGACGCCTCCGCTGCTCATGCAGTCGAAGCGGTGCGATTGGCAGAGACATTGGCAACAATTCGAAACCTGCAAGTACCGGGCATTTTGGAATTAAAAGAAAGTGCCACGACCGTTTTCGGAAACGGAAGTATTGAAGCGCTTTCGTGGATTGAAAGAAAACTTATCATCGGAGAAAAATATGGGGAAGTGCCCGATTCTATTCCGATGATTCCGCTGCAAAAAGATTTGGAAAAATCCATTAAATCTGCGCGCCTTACCAAAGAGCGCAACAGTGTAGAAAAGGTAGATAAAAAACTCGATCTCCGTAAGAAAACCAACTTGGGTGCCAGTCGATTGCTACATCGCTTAAATATTTTGGACATTCCTTGGGGAACGGTTTTGGAAGGTTCTGAATTTGCTACTGGAAGTTTTTCTGAGCATTGGGGATTGAAGTGGCTACCTGATTTTGCCATTAAAATTATCGAGGCGGGTATGTGGGGCAATACTGTTCCTGAAGCGGCTTCTCGGAAGTTGTTTGAAAAAGCAAAAGAGACCGATGAGTTAGCCATTTTGACGGATCAAGTCGCCGCTGGTTTGTTGGCAGATTTGCCATTGGCCATTCCTTTTTTGATAAAACGCTTACGCGAAATTTCAACACTTACAGAAGATGCTTTGCACCTCATGGATTCATTGCCTTCCTTGGTTCGAATTCTTAGATATGGCAATGTTCGAAAAACCGATACGGAACAAGTTCGCACTGTGATTGAGGAATTTGTTCCCCGCCTTTGCATCGGTTTAACTGCTTCCTGTGCTTCTTTGGATGAAGAAAATTCAAAAGGCATTTTTGAAAAAATTATCACTGCCAATCATTCGATTTCGATTTTAGGAAATGATGAATTGCAAAAAAACTGGAATTCAGCACTACTGCAAATGGTCTTGCATCCCGCCATTCATCCAATTTTGAAAGGAGCATGCACGCGTATTCTTTTTGAAAAGCAATTGTACGATATAAAAGAAACAGCCACCCAAATGCACTATGCTTTGTCCATGGCCAACGACGCTGCTGAAAGTGCTACTTGGCTCGAAGGTTTTCTGCATGGCAGTGGTTTGTTGCTCATTCACAATCCATCACTTTGGAAAATTTTGGACGAATGGGTCGATAGCATTGGCATGAATAATTTCAAAGAGATTTTACCTTTGCTGCGACGTACTTTTTCTCAATTTCCGCCAGCAGAACGAGAGAAAATGATGCAATTGGCAAAACGTATTTTCGAATCAAAAGAAGAAGTGCAAACAGCCGATAATTCTTTGGAGGCTATTGAGTCGTTAATGCCAACGATTCGATTACTTTTATCATAAGTTGCATAGGCATCCTACCTGTGCAAATCACCAGAGCCACATTCAATCACCGCTCACAGGCAAGAATGCCTGTGCTACAAAAATAACAGCATGCAATACCACTTCACCACACTAAAAGCCACTCGTCAAAACATCCTCAAAATGGTAGATGGCTTAACTACAGAACAACTCAATAAAATTCCTGAAGGGTTCAATAATAACTTAGCTTGGCATTTGGGTCATGTGCTCATCACCCAACAATTGTTGAACTATAAATTGGCTGGCTTGTCGCCAAAAGTTTCTGATGAATGGATTGCGAAATATCGAAAAGGCACCAAACCTGAAGCGCCTATCACCGAAGCAGAAATTACAGACATCAAGACTCAACTCACCACTTCTATTGCTGATTTAGAAAAGGATTTTTCGGAAGGTATTTTTAAAAACTATAAAACTTATCCGACGAGTTACGGAGTGGAACTGACCTCTATTGAAGATGCGGTTGCTTTCAATAATGTGCATGAGGCCATGCATTTGGGGAATGTGATTTCGATGAGGAAGTTGGTGTAGAAGCATTTTAAAACACCCCATTGGGATGTTTTAAAATGTTTCAAAGAAGGAGAAGAAGAAACTCTTAATTGAGCAAAATTATCTGTTTAGTAATTATCTGATCTTTGGAAATGACTTTAATAAAATAATTTCCATTATTCCAATTAGGTAGAATTAAGTCAAAGTCTCTTTTTAGATTGTTTTTATGATAAATTCTTTTTCCTATTGAATCATAAATTTCAATCGAATATTCCAATAGACTATGGACATCTC
Organism: uncultured Saprospiraceae bacterium; assembly: GCA_937924495.1. Lineage (GTDB taxonomy): Bacteria > Bacteroidota > Bacteroidia > Chitinophagales > Saprospiraceae > JAGQWW01. The sequence continues at coordinate 6,605 of CALDSS010000140.1, read as the reverse complement.
TAATTTGTAGCTTTTCACCTGCTCTTAGTAGTGTCGGAAAAATAGTTATTGAAGTTAATGGATTCTCTTTTGTAGAAGTAACATTATCTACTACTGCAGAAGAAGAGACTTCACAACCATTAGCATCTGTAACAGTGAAATCATAAGTTCCAGTCATTAGATTTGACAAAGTAAAAGTGGTGTCACCGCTGTTCCATCTAATCATATATGGAGGAATTCCTCCTGAAATAGCATTTACCTCAATACTTCCGTTGGATTGATTACTTGTTTCGTTAATTATAGTAGGTGCACCAATTTGAATTGGTGTTGGTTCTATAAGAGTGAACGTATCCTCGCTAATTGAAACTCTAGAATCAACCACCGTCACAGTATATTCTCCTGGTGAAAGACTACCTATAGAATTTTGATTGATAGAACCATCCTGCCAAAAGTAATTGTAAGGGGGATAACCTCCTATTCCCATTGCCTCTAATTGACCATTTGAATCACCAGCGCATGCCAGTGTTCTTTCGACTTGAATTGATACAGATAATGCTGGAGGTTCTGAAAATTTCATCAATTCTCTTCCATGAATATCATCATCACCAAAAAACAGTAATACACTATCATTCAAAACCATAAAGTCACCTATATCGAAACGGCCTGTTGGATTTGAATTGGCAACAAAATAGGTATTCTCTTGAGTACCATCTGTTTCCCAAAATTCCTCTTGACCATCTACCTCTGCATAAAAGAAAAGTTTGTCTCTAAAGGCAACATATTGAGGTTCAAAACCGCTGGAGCCTCTAAATCCTTCTTCTAAATCTTTGATCATGTAAGTGCCCTCTTTTGTGCCATCCGTTACCCAAGGCTCTCTCCCCAAAGACATACCATTGCCAGCAAAAAAGACTTTATCTCCTACTTGCGTGAAGGTTCTAAATTCTCCACCATTCCCTACTGTAGATAAATCCGTCAACATTTCTGTACCTGCTTCGGTACCGTCTGAAATCCATACTTGCGAGCGATTAGTTTGATCAAAACCAACAAAAAGTAGTTTGTCATTTAGAACTGCAAAGTTTTTGTCTTCTCTGCTCAAAGATGCTCCCCTAAAAACACTACCATCAAATATATCTTTGACCAAACGAGTACCTGCCATTGTACCATCTGAAAACCAAAGCTCCTCACCTTTATCTACCGTATAACCTAAAAAGAAAAAGCCATTGGAAACTGGAACAATAATCGTTTCATCTTTTACAGCATCTGATAACATAGTTGTACCAGCAGCGGTACCATCAGATTGCCAAAGTGAACCATTAGAGTAAAAATATAGATGGTCATTATATACTGCAAAATCTTTTGGATTTCCGCTATCTGCACCAGACACAACATCTATCACCATTTGAGTACCTGCCTCTGTACCATCTGACTCCCACAGTTCTGCTCCGTTCACACCGTCATCGGCAGCAAAGTAAAGTTTATCTCCTAATACGGCAAAAGCTGTAGAACTGAAAAAACTACCCGTGCTACTAGGAGCTATGTCTTTTACTAAATTAGTACCCGCTTCTGTACCATCACTATGCCATAGCTCTTGACCATGAATACCATCATTCGCATAAAAGAAAAAAGAACTACCTACTACATGTAGAACTGATATTTCACTTCCTTCTTCACCTCCATAGATGTCTTTCACAAGGCTGGTGCCTGCCTCTGTACCATCGCTACGCCATAGCTCTTCACCATTTGGTTCGTTCTGAGCTGTGAAATATGCTATATTATCAAAAACTAAATGAGTTCCATCTGGATCCTCTTTCGAGTCACCGAAAAAACCAGGGTAAATATCTTTCACAAGTTCTACCTGAGCATTCAATGAAAATGAAACAAAAGCAAAAAGAAGATAAAGGGTTATGATTCTCATGTTTAACTTTTTGTTTATAAAAATTTTACGAAATTACGTTTTTTTTTTGTTATAAAATCATGGATTAACAAAAAAAACATTGCTCTCTACCTCAACACCACCTCCGCCCAAACACAAAGATGATCCGAAGCTGCCCGATTTTGAACCAAAATATTCAGCGGATCAGAAGAAGCAGGCCAAAACACGCCACTTTCCATTACATCAAAACTACTGGAAGGCAAGACATAATCAACTCGCAAACCAAAGAAGGACGTGTCATGAGAGGGATCACCTGTCTGACCAGGAGAGGCATTGTTTTCTGCACCACCTGCACTATCTGGTATTTTAGAACCATTTGCAATGTCTTGATTGACGCGTGGGTGGTCGAGCAATTGTTTTATGGCATTGTCAAAACTATCGCCATCATTTGGGTCAGCATTGAGGTCGCCCATGATGACGAAATGTTCATTGGAATCCAATCCACCGCTTCTGCCTTTGTCATCCACGAGGTAATCAGCATCAGAAATTAAGTCAGCGATGAGTTTTATTTCATCGTGATTACGTTTACCATTTCTATCTTCTACACCATCGAAAACAGGAGGAGTTGGATGTGCTAAAATCAGATGTACCCGACGTCCATCAGGCATGATGATCGGTAAGTCAATATGATTTTTTGAGGAAACTCTAAATTCCTCCAGTGCTTCAGCCGAGTAATAAGAACTACCATCTGCGTTGGTTGGCAAATTCGCCTCCGGCATATCTTTCCATTTAAATTCACGGAAAGTGCGGTAATTATCCAAGTCGAAAGGATACTTGGAAAGAATGGCAAAAGCATATTGACCGGGGAAATTTCCAAAACCAAAAGCATCATTGGGCAGATTAACTCGACCATCGCCGCTCAAATCGACAGCACTCAAAACACCCGTATTTGAAATAATCGAACATCCATATTTGTAGCCGATAGTATCTCCATTATTTTGAGAAACTTCTAAAAACTTTTCTTTAAAAAGGTCGAGCGCATTATTGTCTGCATCAAAATCAAACTCCATCAATGCCAATACATCAGGTTTTACTTGCTGGATGACAGCTGCCACGCGTTGTACTTGAGGGCTAATGGGATTGGTCAATTCATTTTCTAAAGCGCCTTCTGCATCTCGAAACATAGACACATTGTAAGATGCGAAACGAATCGTATCTTCTACTTTTGCCAAAACCCTTGTAGGTTCAGCTTCTTCGAGAATTTTTTTCGGTGTATTACAACCGATAAATACAAAAAGAACACTTATACAAAGAATGAGATTGTTAAATTTGTGCATGACTTAAATTTTCGTGAAAATTTTACATTCGTAAAGTTGACACAAAATATTTTGATTAAGAATCTGTTTAGGTTAAAAATTTTAAACAATGAATAAAATACACAAACTACTCTTCGTTCTGTTCTTCGCTTTTGTTGGAAATATCAATGCTCAAGACTCCCCTGCGGGTGTTTGGAAAACCATTGATGATAAAACGGGTGAAGCGAAATCACATCTTGAAGTTTACGAAAATGGAGATAAATACTTCGCTAAAATTGTGAAGCTGCTCCAAAAACCTGCCGACACCGTTTGTGATAATTGTAAAGGAAATAAAAAAAATAAACCACTGATGGGAATGGTCATCGTTGACAACATGGCTCCTTACAAGGATTACTGGAAAGATGGTAATATCATGGACCCTGAATCGGGTAAAGATTATGGCTGCAGCATGTGGTTTGAAGCAGGTAAGCCTGATGAATTGAAGGTAAGAGGAAAGCATTGGACGGGACTGTATCGTACGCAGACTTGGCATCGAGTTAAGTAAAAATCAGATTTTTCTTGAACCACAAAAGGCACAAAAGGAGCACAAAAGTTCTTTTGTGTCTTTTGTGGTTTTCAAAGACCACTCACATGAAACGAATAGCCATCTTTGCATCAGGAACTGGTAGTAATGCTCGAAAAATCGTAGAGCATTTTAGCTCCCATGATGATGTTGCTGTCAGCCTGATTGTTTCCAACAAAAGCAAGGCTAAGGTTTTGGAAATGGCGCAAAGTCATGGTATCAAACGATTAATCATTGACCGACCTTATTTTTACGAAAGTGAAGAAATCGTTTCCCTCCTCAAGGAGAAAAAAATTGATCTGATTGTACTCGCGGGTTTTCTTTGGCTGGTGCCAAAATATCTGGTACAAGCCTTTCCAAATCGAATTGTAAATATCCATCCTGCACTACTCCCTAAATTTGGAGGAAAAGGCATGTATGGCATGAATGTCCATCGTGCGGTGAAGGAAGCAGGAGAAAAAGAAAGTGGTCTGACCATTCATTTTGTCAATGAAAATTATGATGAAGGAGGCTACATTTTCAAAGCAGCTTGTCAGATAAATGATTCTGATTCACCTGAAGAAATTGCTGCTAAAATTTTAAAAATGGAACATAAATACTTCCCAAAAGTCGTTGAAAGAGTGCTTAGGAACGGTGAAAAAATAAGTAGTTGACTTTTTGAGTTCGTAATTTTTTGACTAGTCGAGGCGCGGAAAAGGGAGTTTATTGAATATAAGTGAGCTTTTTCGCAACAAAGAATAATCAAAAAACTACCACTCAAAAACGTCTAATTATTGTTTTATCGTTCCTCAACAACCTTTGAAAAACCAATCTCCACCTTTAACTAAATTGAAAGTTCTTTTCATATAAAAAATTAAAACATATATTGTTTCTTTGTAGCCCCTTAGAAGTACCTCAATCTTGAGATGCTTTTATCCTACCTCTGCCAATTTCCGAGTCTATTAAAAAACGTTTTATGAAACATATACTGATCTCACTTATCACCTTATTAGCAATTCCGACCTTTGCTCAAAGAAAAAATAAAATAAGCTGGAGACAACACCTAAAAGTAGCCGATGAGCTGTATCTGAAATCACTCTATGGTGACGCGGCGGAGCATTATGAATCCGCTTTTCGAAAAAAGACAAAAAAGAAAGAAATCATCGCCAAAGCGGCAGAGTGTTATTACATCACTCGCGATTATAAAAAGGCAGCAAGCGCCTACCGTTATATAAAAGATAAGCCTAAGGAATTTCCACTTGGTCGATTGCGTTATGCGCGTAGTTTGAAGCAGTCTGGAAAGTTTGATGATGCCAGTCGCGAGTTTGTTTATTTTATCGAAAATTACGAGGGAGAAGACAAAGGCGTCCTCAATGAAATTGTGCAGGGAGAAATCCGTGGCTGCGAAGAAGCCATCAAAATCATGGCAGCGCCCCGTAACAATCAGGTCGAAATTTTTCACCTGAGTACACGTGTCAACTCTCCAGAGACAGAATTTGCTCCCATTCCATTCAATGACAAAGTGTTGTACTATTCTTCCAACATGGCAGAAAAAGCACGCATTTATTTGACGATGAGAAATGAGGATGGTACTTGGCGAAAAGCGACACTTCCAAAGAATTTTCCATCTATTCCTGATCAACATTTCTGCAATGGATCTTTATCACCTGATGGGCAGCGATTCTATTTCACTATTTGTGAATCAAAAGAAAATTGGGGTGGACTGACGACGACTTGTGAGATTTATGTCATCAAAAAAGAAAGTGACTCATGGTCTGCTCCTGAGCGACTGCATGACTATATTAACAAACCAGGAAGTACGTCTACTCAGCCATTCATCATTCATGAATACAATAAAGAGTTTCTCTATTTCTCATCAAACAGAGATGGAGGTATCGGTGGTATGGATCTTTGGTATTCTACTCGAAGTTTAGATAGCCCTGATATTGATTTTACAGTTCCTGTAAACCTCGGAAACAAAATCAACACATTGGGTGATGAAATCACGCCATATTACGACATGGAGAATGGCGATTTATATTTTAGTTCGAATGGTCAACCAACAATGGGTGGTCAAGATATTTTCAAAGCAACTGGTGAAAAATCGACTTGGACAACGCCTGAAAATTTGGCTTTACCGTACAACACTACTGCCGATGATTATTACTATATCCAAACGCCAAATTCTAACCGAGGCTTTTTGGTTTCCAATAGAGTTTTCGGTGTTGAAAAAATACGAACGACGCACGAAGACATTTTTGAGTTTGTGGTAAAAGGAGAAGAAACGGTTTCCAATATTTCAGTACCTACTTCCAGAAATGTACCCGTAACGAGTGTAGCAGAAATTGAGCAACCTGTTGAGGAAAAGGTAATTGATACCCCTGTAGTTGAAACTCAAACAAGCGTCGTTGAATCCGCACCCGTTCTTACAGAAGAGGTTGTCCCTACTATTGTAAAAAAAGAAAGTGCTCCAATTGCTGCTCCTGAAATTGAAGAAACCGTAGTTGAAACTGAATTGCCAGAAACAATCACTATTATCGAAACCGCAGCTCCGGAAGCGGTAGAAAAGCCAATAACCACTTCCGCTTCGAGTCCACTTATTGCAAGTAATGATGTGCTCATAAGCGGAATAGTCTCAGATTTTAAGAACACAACTATTAACAAAGTTCTGGTCAGTGTTTATGAAGTAATGGAATCTAACGGCCAGCGATTAATTGAAAACAAGTATTTTGAAAATGGAAATTATGAATTTTCATTGCCTCCCAATGGCGATTATCTAATCCAAGTGAGAAGAGAAGGTTATAAAAGCAATGAGATTGGGATTTCAACACATGGTGAGAAATTCATGAACCAAGACATTTCTATTGAACAAGCAGAAAGGTTCATCCAAGAAAAA
>CALDSS010000139.1 GCA_937924495.1 uncultured Saprospiraceae bacterium | reverse complement strand
AAAGTCATCATATACCCCACATTGAGGCTGACTCCTCTATTTTTTATTTTTTCGTTGAAAACTGGAATATCATACAGTTGTGTCAAACCAAATTGGTAACGCGCATCCATGAATAATTTTCCAGATGGAATTGCAACTTCTGCACCACCACCAACGATTCCAGTTGCCTCGAAGCGTTCGTAGCCGATGCTGTTTAGATTAAGGTCTTGATCCAACAATTGAAATTCGAGTAAAGCTTTGGCTGTAGTGGTCAGTTGACCATCAACTGCATAACCGATTGAGGGACCAGCCAGTAAGAAGCCTTTCAATTTATCATCGCCAATCTTTCCTTTAAAAAGAAGTGGCATTTCTATATAACTAAATTTCGATCTTGCAACCACACCTATTGGTAACGGTATATTAAATAAATCCACATCTACTCCTTCATCCAATTTGAATCCTTTTTGTGTGTAAGCTAACTCAGGTTGTATGGCAAAGTGCTCCCCTATTTCCAATTCGGCCACTGCTCCAATATTCAATCCTTTCAACTGCTTGAACTCTGGTGTCAAAGCATCCAATGCATCTGTTTCTGCAATGTTGTTGAAATTGATTCCGGTTTTAATTCCCACGCTAAACTGAGCAATCGCCATATTGGCTACTAAAAAAAGAGCTGCTGCAAATAAGATTCTTACCTTCTTCATGACTACCGTTTTTAAGTGTGATAAAATCGTTTTTTAAATTCTTTGAAATTCTTGTGGTCAGGTCGAAGTTGGAGTTTTATTGAATGACAGTGAAAAGAAAATTTCAACTTTGGACTGACTCAAAACACAAGGATTTCAAAGAACTATCAAATGGATTGTGCCAGAAGAGCGGTAAGAATATGTTAAGGGATTTGGGGAATTGTTAGGGTTTTGATAAAGTCAATTTTGCATAAAAATTTCTCAGTTTAATAGTTCTTACCCCGCCATTCATCGAACTTTCTATTTAAAAATTTGAAAAAATAAAAAAACGTTCTACATTTGTAGTGTATTAAAACAATAGTACACTAAATCACAAACAATGATTCATTTTTCAAATGTAGATTATTGGTACACTATCGGAAAACCAATTTTTAAAAATCTCCACCTCAATCTGCAAAAAGGAAACATCTATGGTCTGCTCGGAAAAAACGGAGCAGGTAAGACGACCCTCCTTCGATTATTATGTGGATTGCTTTTTCCGAAAGAAGGTACGGCTGAGGTCATGGGCTTTGACCCTTCAAAACGCCACCCTGACATGCTCGCTGAGCTATTCTTCATCTCCGAGGAAATGGATATTCCTAAAATGAAGATCAGCAATTTCATCAAACATTACTCGACTTTCTATCCGAGATTTGATGAAGCGGTTTTCAATAAAATTCTAAATGAATTTGAAATTGAAGGCGACCGTATGATGAACACCCTTTCTTATGGTCAGAAAAAGAAGACCATGCTGGCCTTTGGTTTGGCCTCTGATACGAAACTATTGGTGCTCGATGAACCGACCAATGGATTGGACATTCCTTCCAAAGGTCAATTCAGAAAAGTGCTAACAGAAGCAGTCAGTGATGAGCGCACCGTAATTATTTCGACGCATCAAGTAAGAGACTTAGCCAACTTAATGGATCCAGTTATCATTTTGGATAGAGGTCGCATTCTTTTTCAGAAGAGTATGGAGGACATTTCGAAAGCACTCAATTTCAAATTGGTACAGTCACTCACACCACCAGAAGGGGCGCTACACGTAGAGCAAGTACCAGGCGGTTATTTGACTATCACGCCTAATTCAAACGGACAATACACTGACGTGGAAATGGAATCGCTTTTCAATGCTATTGTAAGTCGTAAACCCGAAATTTTCAACCAATTTAAATAACTCAAACCAACTGATATGAATTTCGATTTCAATCGCTTATTAAAGCAATTAAAGTGGGATGTTTTGCAAAATCACCGATTCCTTTATATTGGTTATATGGTAATTTTTGGCTTCATGTTGATGCTAACCGCCTTTAATTACAACGCTGGAGATGGACTCTTTTGGTACGCCTTATTTGTAGGTGGATTAGCCTACACTTCAACTCTTTTTAATGAGATGAATAGCCCACAACCAAAGCAATTCTACCTAACCACCCCATCCTCCCATTTAGAAAAATTTATTAGCAAGTTGCTAATCAGTACGATAGGCTATACGCTATTGACGATGGTTCTTTTTATGGTCATTTCATTCATAACAACCTTATTGATTGAATTGCGAACAGGATCTAACTTAGAACATTTCAATCCTTTTTCTTTTGAAAATATCGGCACCATAAAGTCTTATTTGATAATACAATCTATCTTTTTATTGGGAGCGGTATCCTTTAGAAAAATTTCCTTCCTGAAAACAATAGCCATCTTGTTGGGAATTGGATTCGTTTTAGGGGTCATACTAACAACGGTAGGAGCAACTTCGCTTCTACATGAAATCGCCGTAATTAATTCATTAGATGGAGAAGACGTAGATATTGAAATTACTGACATAGGAAATTATTTACGAGGAATGGAAAATCCTCTCGGAAAATACTCCAATTTCATTTATTGGCTTTACCTCCTCGCATTAGCCCCAGCCATGTGGGTAGTCACCTATTTTAAATTAACCGAAAAAGAGGTTTAATAAATCTTTACAGGAAAATGGATTTTAATAATCAAACACCCATATTCATGCAAATTGCAGATCTAATCATAGACGCTATCCTTGCCGGAAAATTAAATACTGGCGATAGAATAGAATCGGTTCGTGATATGGCTGCCAAGGTGCAAGTCAATCCGAATACGGTACAAAGAGCTTTTGCCTATCTGCAAGACAGAGGCATTATTTTCAATCAGCGCGGTGTTGGCTATTTTGTTGACCCCGA
>CALDSS010000138.1 GCA_937924495.1 uncultured Saprospiraceae bacterium | reverse complement strand
GACCATATAATAAAGGCTTGGTATTCAAGTAGTTAACAGCGGTGACTTTAGGCTTAAGCATTAATTTTTATTTACAACTGGGAGGTCGAGATACCCTCTAAATTTATTATCATCTTCAAAAACAACGTCCTTGTAATCCTTAATTTCGTTGTATAATGTTCCTCTTTCGATAGGGTGGCGACCGACACTTCTAATCATTTTTACCAATGCTTCTGTGCTGAGTGCAGGGTTTTGTTCTTCACTTCCCGCCATTGAATAAATCTTAGTGGTGTCATCAATCGTACCATCCAAATCATCTACGCCAAAAGCCAAGGAAAGCTGAGCCGTTTCTCGACCAATCATCGGCCAATAAGCTTTGACATGTTCAAAATTATCGAGGTAAATTCTGCTGATAGCATAATTTCTCAAATCCTCTATGATCGTACTTTCCTCAATGTGAGACATTTCGTTATTTGAATTTCTAAACTTCAATGGAATGAAAGTTTGGAAGCCACCCGTACGGTCTTGCAGTTGCCTCAACTGCTCCAAATGATGTACACGATGCTCGAATTTTTCAATGTGACCATACAACATAGTGGCATTAGAACGCATGCCGAGGTTATGCCAAACTTCATGCATTTTAAGCCATTCTTCTCCTGTACATTTATCTCCAGCAATTTCTTTTCTAATGTCTGGATGGAAAATTTCAGCACCTCCTCCGGGCATCGATTCTGCCCCTGATTCTTTTATCATTTTCATTCCCTCCTCGTAGCTAACTTTGCCTTTTTTGAAAATGTAATGGTATTCAACTGGAGTGAGCGCTTTAATGTGCAACTCAGGACGATGAGCTTTTATTTTTTTGAAAAGTTCGGTATAAAATTTCAAATCATACTGGGGCAATACACCACCAACAATATGAATCTCTGTTACGGGTTTATCATCATAAGATTTGACGATTTCCATAATGTCATCCATTGTGTATTCCCAACCCTCATCTCGTTGTTTGATTAGTCTTGAATAACTACAAAATTTGCAAGTGTAGATACACAAATTTGTAGGTTCTACATGGAAGTTTCGATTAAACCAAGTTTTGTTTCCATGTTTCCTTTCTCTGATGAAATTGGCCAAAGCACCCACAAATCCTAAGTCTGCTTTTTCATAAAGCAAAATACCTTCTTCTTCTGTAATTCGTTGATTATCAATGACTTTGGATACGATTTTTTGAAAATCGTTATTCAAATTTTTGTCATTTAAGATGGTTTGAATTGATGCACTGGATTCCATTTTCTACTTTTGACCGTAAACTTATAAATTTTTCAAAGGTATAACACCTTTCATAACTTTCAGTTTAAATTGAAAGTTATTTTAACATCTTTATCTCCATGGTTTCAGTTTGCATTCCAGTTTTCAATTTTGATGCTCGCCAATTGGTGAAGGAATTGCATATTGAGCTGGAAAAATTACAGATTGAAGGAGAAATTTTAGTTACGGACGATTGTTCTGATATTCATTTTAAAAAATTAAATAATGAGGTTCAGAATCTTGAATTTGTGAAATATGAAGAATTAGAAAAAAATATCGGACGGTCTGCAATCAGAAACTCATTGGCTGAAAAAGCTCAATATGAATATTTGATTTTTCTTGATTGTGATATGAAATTGAATAATGAAGACTTTTTGAAAAAATACCTCGAAAAAATCTCACCTGATACCGTTTTGGTAGGTGGCCTTTCTTACCAAAAAGAACGACCAAAAGATGAATTCATACTTCATTGGAAAGTAGGAAAAGAACGCGAGGTGAAATCGGTAGAGCAACGCTCCATCAATCCTTATCAGAGTTTTTTGAGCAGTAATTTTTTAGTTCCAAAATCCGTTTTCAATGAAATAAAATTCGACGAAAGTCTAAGGCAATATGGGCATGAAGATACGTTGTTTGGTTTGGAATTAAAAAGGTTAGGAGTTTCAATTTTACATATCGAAAACCCAATAGAACATACTGGTCTTGAAACTGCAAATACTTTTTTATTCAAAACTGAAAAAGCTATTGAAAATCTCGCTCTTCTTTATTCGGAAAAGAAAATTGAACCAACGAAATTAATAGATACTTACCTGAAAATCAATCGATTAGGTATTGGTTGGTTGGTTTTTCCTTTGCTCAAATTGGTTGAATTGTTTATTGTGAAAAATGTAGAAAGTACAAGTCCTTCCTTAAGCTTTTTTGACTTATTTAAATTGTTAAAATTTCGTCAAAATCGGACTCGATTAAAAGAATCAAAAACCAGTTGAATCATTTAAATCTCCAATTTTTACACCAATAAAATTTCGATTAGAAAGATTGGTTGTATTAAATGAACTGGATCCGTTTTGAGGGAAAAACTTCCAAGCTGATGTATGCCCAGATGCCGTTGAAGAATTGTTTAAAATTAATTTTCTCATGGCCACAATATCAAAAGTTGAGACATTGTTATCTCTAAAAACATCGGCTGCAATTCTTTGAAAATTTGATTGGAGTGGTTGAACATTTAAGACGTGTTTGATAAGCATCGCCAAATCAATAGTGGACACCCCAGATCTAAAATCCAATTCAAATGACTGTGCAATAATATTATATTGTTGTCCTTCAGAAAGCGGAAGTTCTAAATAAAATTCTCCATTTGAATCTGTAGTAACTGCTTGATTTTCAAACCCCTGCACGTATAAGTTTACATTTGGAATGGCTCTGCCGTTGAATGTTTCTACCTTGCCCGAGACTTCAAAAAGTTGTTGAACTGGCTTCATTGCACCAGTTGAGGCAATGGCGTCATCCAATTTTTGAATTACGTCACCAGTATTGTTTACCCAAGTGAAAGTTTTATCACGGGGGTCAATTATTACAAAAGAAGGAGTAGCAAAGAATTCAGGTTGGGAAGTATAAAATGAACTGGCTTGAAGACTTCCACCATCCGCACTTATACCTGGGAAAGTCAATCCATGACGATTTTCAAATCCTAACACGTCATTATCATCATCACCACCGCTAATGGTCATATCCATCACCATCAAATCTTCATTTCCGCTGCCCCAATCTTCGAAAAGTTGTTGAATGAATGGAGCACGTGCATTACATGGAGGACAAGCCACGAAAAACAAATCGATCATAACAGTTTGACCCTTATCAAGATAATCTTCATAAAGGCGATGGGTATTACCTTTTGTATCTGTAACGGTAAAATTGGGGGCAGTTTGTGCAAAAAGGTACATTTGCGCCCCGAAAAAAGAAATGAGTAGAATGAAAACTTTTTTCATTTCAATCGATTTTTAGTTGAGATACTTTTCTGAAAGTCTAAGTTTCAAAAAAGTTGCTTAATTATACCTCACTAAATTTAGGTAAAAAAGCGGGATTTTTGGTGAAAACACATTAAAGAAGATACAAATATCATGCAAAAAGTCATTTTTCAAGACTGGGGAAATATTGATTATGCAAAAGCATGGGAGCAGCAACAGGCATTGATGGACAAGGCTGTCGCGCTTAAAAGGGCAAATAGGAAGCTGGAAGGAACTAACCAAGCATTACAAATCCCTAAGCATCATCTGATATTTTGTTCGCATCCTCATGTTTACACTTTGGGTAGAAGCGGCAGTTTTGATAATTTGTTGTTGGATGAAAAGGGTTTGGAAGAAAAAGAAGCGACTTTTTATAAAATAAATAGGGGAGGAGACATCACTTATCATGGGCCAGGCCAAGTCGTTGGCTATCCAGTTTTTGATATGGATTGCTTTTTCAATGATGTACATAAATATGTTCGGAATTTAGAAGAAATAATTATTCGAACCCTTGCGGAATATGGTATTGAGTCTAAAAGAGAGGATGGATTTACTGGAGTTTGGCTTCCTTCAGAGAAGGGGCAACCCAAAAGAAAAATCTGTGCAATAGGCGTTCATTTGAGCAGGTGGGTGACGATGCACGGCTTTGCTTTTAATGTTAATTCTGACCTTTCTTACTTTAAAAATATCGTCCCTTGTGGTATCAATGAACCTGACAAAGACGTCACTTCATTGCAAAATGAATTAGGCAGGGAAATTGATATTATTGAAATTAAGGAAAAATTGAAGTCTCATTTTGCCCAAGTTTTTGATTTTGAATACGAGGAAAACAGACTATTATGAAAAAGGATATTCCTATCAGAAGAGTTGAAGATTTAGCTATTGCCATTGCTCCTCGAAATAGCTACGAGGATGATCATGACATTTTTTGGGATGTATTTATTGTAAATACGAGAAATGAAGCCATCAAAGATGTACTGGTCAATTCCCGTGGATATGGAGAACGTGACGGGGAAGAAATCAAGACCTCTCAATTCAGATTTTATTTCGAAGAAATTAAAGCCAATACCGCATTGCCAGTCGAGCAAATTAAAATCGAAATGTTCGATTTAACCAGCGAATATTGGGTGAGTTTTTCCTTTGATGGCTATATGTTTGATAAAAAATACATTTTTGTCAAAGGCAGTTTAGACAAAGAATATCTCACAAACATTCCTTACATCGGGAAAAAAGGAGTGATGATTCGTTAAAGATCACTCAAAAAATAATTCCCTCCTCAATTCAAAAAATTAGTTCGAAAAACCTCATTGTCAATCACTTTTTCTTCACTAATTTTTTGAAATCGGGAAGTTATTTTTCAAGCATTTTTAAAGATTTTTCTCTTTTTGCTCCTTCAGGTAATCTTCCATAATATTCTTCATGATTTTCTTTACCTGCACGGAAAAGTCTTTTTCCATTATCCAGTGGTAATAATTTCTTTCCTTAATAATCACATCTTTCACGCGCTGGCCATTGTATTTTCCAAAATTGAAAATTATCTCTCCGTCCTTATCTAATTTAAGTCGTTGAGTGACATCCAAAATCTTCAAATCATTGGTAAATTCATGAATGGCAGCCATGTCATTTTTTACAGGCGCAGGATGAGAATAGCCATCACCATCGATATAATCTACTCCTTCGTAGCGTTTGAGTTGACCTTTTAAAACTTCTACAGTTGCTCTGACGTCCGCAAGGGCATCATGGGCGTTCTCCATGGTTTTGTCACAATAAAAACGGTAGGCCGCGCCAAGCGTTCTTGGTTCCATTTTATAAAAAAGTCGTTGGACGTCAATCAATTTTCTATCATCAATGTTGAAGTCAAAACCTGCTCTGTAAAATTCCTCCATCAACATTGGAATATCAAACCTAATAGCGTTGTACCCACTCAAATCTGAATCGCCAATGAAATCAAAAAGCTGTTGTGCTACCTGATCGAAGGTCGGTTTATTGGCAACATCTTTTGATGAAATTCCATGGACTTTATATGCATCTTCAGAAATCAAAACGGGCCCTGGATTTATCAATAATTCCAATTCTTCTGGCTCTCGGTCATCAGCAAAATGCTTAATAAGTCCAATTTGAATGATTCTGTCTTTTAGAATATTCAGTCCAGTTGACTCTACGTCAAAAAATACAATGTCTTTTGTTAAGTTAAATTTCATGAAAAGATTTTACGATTTTCTCAATATGATTTAGTTCTCAGATCTTAAGAATTTAGCAGTGCCAGAGGTCACAATTACATCCATTTTTCCTTTCTCATTTCCATGGATAAAATATCCCTCTACACCTTCCTGATTTTCAATTAATTCGGCTGCAGCCGGAAGTCCGATAACCATACATGCCGTAGCCAAAGCATCTGCTGTCATACAATCATTTGCAAAAATAGAGGCACTCAGAAGTGTATTTTTTTCTGGGAAACCAGTAGATGGATTAATTGTGTGGCTGTATTTTATACTGTCAACCACGTAGTAATTTCTATAATTCCCAGAAGTTGCAAGCGCTTTGTTGTTCAATTCTACAATCGCCTGAAAATCAGTTACTTGTGCGTCTCTTTTTGGAGTATTTATTCCAATTGACCAATTTTTACCTTTATCATTTTTTCCACTTGTTCGCACTTCTCCACCAATTTCTATCATCGAATTTTTTACACCTCGTGCTTCTAAATATTCAAAAATTTGATCAACTCCATATCCCTTTGCAAGGGCACTAAAATCTAATTCAAGATTAGGATGCTGTTTAGTAAAATAGGCCACCATTTTGTCTGCTTCACCTGTGTTTTTTATTTTAATTTTAGAAAAACCGATGAAATTATTTAGTATAGAATCGACAACTGCCGAATCTACTTTTGTAATTGTCTTATCTTGATATCCGAATCCCCAATAATTAACCAATGGCATCACTGTGGGATCAAAATTTCCGTTCGTTAAATTATAAATTTCTTCAGCTCTAAAATAGTTTTTCGTAAAGTGCGGGTATTCCGAAATTTTATTTATCGAAAACCTAATCTCTTCTTTCGTTTGATTAAATTTTGAGATAAACGAACTTGGAATGTATGTCGAAACTTCATCATTAATTGCAATCAATAAAGAATCAATGGCTCCTTTGAAGTTTCGATCTTCCATATCTTGGTAAGAAACATTGTAAGTAGTCCCCATCGTTTCACCAGAAATACGTTGAAAGCCAGCCTCCATTTGGGTGGCTGTATTTTCATTTTTGCAACTGAAAAGCAGAAAGGATAAAACCAGACTTGAACAAACGATTATTCTCATATTTCACCACGCATCTGCGCATCAGCTGAATATTTTCCAGGCCCTAATAGGTAAATTGAAATATAGCCCAAAAGATAAATCAAAGCCATTTCTTTTTTACCAAATGGATCTGCTCCATGAATAATGAAGGCAGCAACAAGCATCGTAATGATAAGAGGAATGGTTGCATATCGCGTAAATAATCCTACCAAAATCATAAGCCCACAAAATACTTCTGAAAAAACAGTAAGTCCAAGCGAAGTAGAAGCACCCAATCCAATTGGATCCGCAAATTGATTTGGATCGCCAGTAAATAATTTCATCATTTTTCCCCAACCGTGGCTGAAGACCATGAATCCACCAAATACAATTCGGAGCAGAAGTTTTCCTATATTTTCTTTCATCTTGTATTATTCGTATATTTTAAAGATTTACACCTTTTACTTTGGCATCTTCTGACGCTCCATGAAGTTGTACTTTTCGTTTTGATTTTTTTCGTAATCGCATATTTAAAAACTCTACGAAAAGTGAAAAGGCGATGGCAAAATATAAATAACCTTTTGGAACTGCACCAGGTGTTGAGCCGCCAATTGATAGATGTGCTCCATGTGCCCCTTCAGCAATTAACATGAATCCAATCAAAATCAAAAATGCCATTCCTAACATTTGAACAGTTGGATTGTCATTTACAAAACGAGAGACCGGAGTGGCAAATGCCATCATGATTCCAACCGACAAAACGACTGCGATTACCATGATTAGCAATGCACCATAAAGACCATTGGTCATTCCTATGGCTGTTAAAATGGAATCAAAAGAAAAAACGATATTGATTATCGTGATTTGGATGATTACGTTTGACAAAGAAACGGTTTTCTTTTTGCCATCGAGCTCGTCTTCGTGGCCGTCTCCTTCCAATTTATGGCGAATCTCAGTTGTACTTTTGTATAATAAAAAGATTCCTCCAAGAATTAGAATTAGACTTTGCCCTGAAAAGGCTCCATGAATAAAACCGCCTTCTTGCCCGATATGGAACCAAGGTTTTTCCATTGCGACAAGCCATGAAATCCCAAAAAGGAGACCTACACGCATGACCATTGCTAAGATCAACCCAATGTTAGTAGCTTTGGGTTGTTGCTCTTTAGGCAACTTATCGGCTGCAATTGCGATAAAAATGATGTTATCGATTCCAAGAACGATTTCAAGGAAAGTTAAAGTGAGTAGCGACATCCAAACTTCAGGAGAAGCGAAATTCGGCATATCAAAAAGTAATGTCTGAATCATTGGTAAGCGAGTTCTTAATTTTCCGCAATTTTAGACAAAACCATAGAGTTAATGAAAGATTTAAATAAGAATCCGTGGACAACCCTTTCTAAAAAGTCAGTTTACGGCAATCCGTGGATAGAAGTGAGTCATCGGGAGGTGCTCAATCCCTCAGGTGGAAATGGTATTTATGGAGTGGTTCATTTTAAGAATATTGCGGTTGGTGTGATTCCACTTGATGAAAATTTGAACACTTGGATTGTAGGACAATATCGCTATACATTAAACAAATATAGTTGGGAAAATCCGCAAGGAGGAGCAATTATTGGAACGGAGCCATTAGAAGGAGCAAAACGTGAGTTATTGGAAGAAACAGGTCTGACGGCTAAAAAATGGACGCCTATTTTGGAGGGACATACTTCCAATTCCGTAACGGATGAATGTGCAATTACTTACCTCGCTCAAGATTTGACTATTGGTGAAGCGGAGCCAGAAGAAACTGAAGATTTAGTACTCAGAAAATTACCTTTTCAGGAAGTTTTTGAAATGGCTTTGAAAGGAGAAATCACGGACTTGTTTGCAGTTTCTTCTATTTTTAAATTGCAATTTATGTTGGAAAAGGGATTGCTTTAAATTCGATACTCAAAATTCAAACCCCAAAGCAAAACTGGGCCACTCTGTACGGATTCTCCTTCATTTTGAACATTTATTTTATAACCTGCTGCTAAATTTGGTGTAAATCTAAAATGATCGCCCAATTGAAATACATAACCCGTCATAATATTGGGAACCGTTGTGATGACGTTGGAAGTTCCAGAATCTGTACCTTTTGCCCAGTCAATTCGATTTCTCGAAAAATCTGCTCTGCCTCCCAAAAATAATTTGTCATAATCGTTAGAAAAATAATAGCGCAACCCCAATGAGGCAGCCGAACCATTTCCATCTTCAAAAATTTCTTTTTCTGTTCGAGTGAGGTCAACGACGTTGATACCAATTTTTATTCCTAAAGCCAGCTGATCACTCAATGCAAGTTCTGCTCTCACTCCCGGAAATAATCCATCACGGTGCTGTTGTCCTTCAATTCCTAAGGTGAAATAATCGCCTTGGCAAAAGCCAATTGAAAAGTAAAAAAGTAGAAAAAATAGAATGATTGATTTTTCTTTCATCGTAAATTTTTATCTTTTTTATAGAGATTTAGAACCGCAATATATGAGGAACTTTACGTTCAAGTATTTTACCACTCTAAAATTGCTCCCGAAAGTTTTCGTTTTGGAAAGGGTTGCTCTAATTCGTCATTTTTTCCTACGAATTTGGTCTCAAAAAAAATTTGACGTTAATTTATTGAAACATGAGGGTAATAATTTCTTAAAAAAACAAACAAACCCGTAAAGGGCACTTTTATTGATTTCATCTATAGAAAATAGGTATTCGACGTTTTTCTTTTTGCACTTTCAGTGATAGGATGAACTTCATGGTGACTTAGACCTATTCAGAAATATTATCACCGAACAATTCTAAGCACTTACTTATTTACATAAAACTGTTAAATCATTTTTAAGAATGAGACAATTCACCCACTTTGCGACTTTCATTTTTTTAGTTTTGGCAATTATGACTAATGCTCAAAAACCTGCTCCGGCTACTGAGGCACCTTTACTTGATAGAGCACTGTTTTTCGGAGACCCGGAAATTTCAGGAGGACAACTTTCTCCTGACGGAAAATATATCTCTTTCATTAAGCCATTTAATGGAACCCGAAATATTTGGGTCAAAAAAGTGGACGAACCTTTTGAGGCTGCTCGACCATTGACCAACGACCAAAAACGACCTATTCCTGGATATTTTTGGAGTCGCGGAAGTGATAAAATTCTTTTTGTTCAAGACAAAGGAGGAAATGAAAATTATCATGTTTTCGCAGTTGATCCAAACGGCAAAGCAAAAAAGGATGGCGTTCCTGAATCAAGAGCCATAACATCAGGCGATAAAGTCAGAGCGATGATTTATGCTATTCCTAAATCAATGCCTGATTATATTTTTATTGGTTTGAATGACCGAGATCCTGCATGGCATGACCTTTATAAAATCAATTTGAATACTGGGAAAAAAGAATTGTTAAAGGAAAATACCCAACGAATTACGGGTTGGGAATTTGACCTAAAAGATAATTTAAGATTAGCCACGCGAAGCAATGAGGCAGGAGAGACGGAAATAATGAAGGTCACCCCAAATGGCTTTGAAAAAATATATGGATGTGGTTTGATGGAGTCTTGTGGCCCAGTTAAATTTCACAATGACGGGAAGAGATTTTATATGATAACGAACAAAGGCTCAAAGATTGACAAATCTATGTTGGTGCTTTTTAATGAAAGTACAAATGCCTTAGATGTCGTTGAAGTTGATCCTGAGAATAGTGTTGATTTTGGTTCGACTATTTTTTCTCCTTTGACGGACGAATTGGTGGGAACTTCCTACACAGATTCTAAAAGACGGTTTTATTGGAAAAATAAAAAGTATCAGAAAGCTTTTGATTTTTTAAGTGGAAAATTTCCTGGAAAGGAGGTAAGACTTTTTTCCATTACAAAAGACGAATCAAAAGCATTGGTTAATGTTTTTTCTGACAGAGACCCTGGTTCGGTTTATTTATTTGATTGGGAAAAAATGGAGGTCGTACATCAATACACGCCAAGGCCTGAAATTCCAGTTGATGAAATGGCGGAGATGACGCCTATTGTTTATGAGTCTTTCGATGGATTGAAAATACCGGCTTATCTCACTTTACCGAAAGGGAAAGAACCTAAAAATTTGCCGCTGATTGTTTTACCACACGGTGGACCTTGGGCAAGAGACAATTGGGGCTATAATCCTTATGCTCAGTTTTTAGCCAATAGAGGTTACGTTGTTTTGCAATCCAATTTTAGATGTTCTACTGGTTTTGGAAAAGCATTTTTAAATGCTGGAAATAAACAATGGGGACAAAAAATGCAGGATGATTTGACCGCAGGGGCTCAACATTTAATTAAAGAAGGAATTGTCGATAAAGACAAGGTGGCTATTTATGGAGGCTCTTATGGCGGATATGCAACGTTGGCTGGTTTGACATTTACGCCTGACGTTTATGCTTGTGGAATTTCAGTTGTTGGGCCATCTAATTTGAAAACTTTGTTGGAATCCATTCCTCCATATTGGGAGTCTATCAAGAAAATGTTTTATGAAAGAATGGGCGATCCAAATACGCCAGAGGGCGAAGCAATTTTAAGAAAACAATCGCCACTTTTTTCAGCGAATAATATCAAAGCTCCGCTCATGGTAGTGCAAGGAGCAAATGACCCAAGAGTAAAACAAGCTGAGTCTGATCAAATCGTGATTGCCTGTCGTGATTTGGGACTTCCTGTAGAATATATTGTTGCACCAGATGAAGGGCATGGTTTCAGAAGACCTGTGAATAGTATGGCCTTGAATGCAGCGATTGAGAAATTTTTTGCAAAACATTTAGGAGGTAGATATCAGAAGGATATGCCTAAAGATGTGTCAAAAAGATTAAAAGAAATAACAGTGGATGTGAGCACCGTCACTTTGCCAGAAGAAATGGAAGCTAATTCCCTTTTTGATGTGCCGCCTTCACCAAAGGTTGCTTTAAAACCTACAGTCGATAAATATAAAATTAGCATCAATTTGAGTGGTCAGTCTATGAATATGGACATGTCAACCACTATCGAAGAAGAAGGGGATGCACTCAAAGTTTCTGATAAATTAGTGTCTCCAATGGGCAACATGGAGGATGTGACCTATTTAGATAAAAAGTCGCTTCAACCTATCAAAAGGGATGTGATGCAAGGTGCTGTTCAAATGAAAATCAATTATTCAGACAAATTGATTTCAGGTGAAATTACAATGCCGGGCGGCAAAGAAGATGTGAAAAAAGAAGTACATGGAGCCATGTTTGCAGAAGGAGCTGGTTCTAAAAATGTATTGGCTTGTTTGCCTTTGGAAGAAGGATATTCGACTACTTTTAGAAATTTCGATATGCAGAAAAAGGAAATAAAATTGATGCGATTGAAAGTAGTTGGAAAAGAAAAAGTAACGGTTGATGCAGGAACCTTCGATACCTTCAAAATTGAGTTGAAACCTGCTAATGGTGATCCCGGAGCAACAACTATCTGGGTATCAGCCGATAACGATAGAAAGCCGGTAAAGACTTCTTCTGTTGTTCCAGCGATGGGCGGAGCAATTATGACTTCAGAACTTATTAAAGGATAAAAAATACCAATTTTTTAGGGTTAAAAACTGGGATTCATGCAACTTGAATTCCAGTTTTTTGTTTAAATTTGTGTGTCCTAAAAAATAAAACAGAAGAATTTTATGGTATATCGAAATGATGTTCCGAATTCTCAGAATGAGAAACTTTTCATGACGAAAAACGAAATCACTTCAAAACTCAATGCCTTAGATCAACGTATCTCGGATTTACTCTTTTCTCTCAAGCCTATTCCGCAAGAAAAATTAAATATTCAACCTAAAGAAAATGCATGGTCTGTGCTGCAGATTGTCCATCATTTAATTTTGGCAGAAGAGGGCTCGTTGAAGTATCTAAAAAAGAAATTGAGTTTCAATCCGAAGTTGAATAAGGTGTCGCTTTCTTCAAAACTTCGTCTGAAATTACTGACGACTTGGGCTTATACGCCTGTCAAGTTCAAAGCGCCCGATGCGATTGGAGGAGAGGCCTTACCAACGCAATCTACCTTAGAAGAAGTCAGTAATAAATGGAAAATTGTTCGTGCAGATATGCGGGCATTTTTGAGTAAACTGCCAGATGATATTTTGGACAAAGAAGTTTACAAACATCCATTTGCAGGCAAATTGTCTTTGGAAGGCATGTTGACCTTTTTTGAAGCACATTTGGACCGCCACGAAAAACAGATTAGAAGAACACTTAAGTTAGTTGGGTAATTTTCTAAAAAAATCTCTCTTGATTTTTGATAACCCTCAAATATTCTCAAGTTTGTGCATCAACCACAAATTATGAGTATAAAAGAATATCTACCCATTTACTTAAAAGGAATGGCCATGGGAATCGCAGAGGTGGTTCCCGGTGTTTCTGGGGGAACAATTGCCTTCATAACTGGCATTTACGAACGTTTTATTGGAGCCTTGAAATCCATCGATTTCTCACTTTTTTCTACCTTGAAAAATGAAGGAATTGCGGGTGCTTGGCAAAAAATTGATGGAACATTTCTCTTCACTTTGGCAGCTGGTATGTTCACCAGTATTATTCTTTTTGTAAACATTGTTACTCATCTGATTGATAATTATCCCGTTTTGGTATGGGCGTTTTTCTTCGGGTTGATTTTGGCTTCAGCGATTTACGTAGGCAAACAAATTCCTGAATGGAAAATTGGGAACATCCTTGCATTAGTGGTGGGGGCAATAGGTGCCTACTATGTTACCATTGCAGCGCCCGCTACAGGGAGCGATTCATTATTGTTCATCTTTTTTAGTGGAATGATTGCTATTTGTGCCTTTCTCTTACCTGGACTTTCTGGAAGTTTTATCCTGCTTTTGTTGGGCATGTACACCATAGTGATGGGTGGGTTGAAAAATATGGATATTGCGATAATCCTCACTTTTGGTGCTGGTTGTATTGCAGGCGTTTTGAGTTTTTCTAAAGGATTAAATTGGGCATTTAATAATCATCGAGGCATGACGCTATCTATATTAACTGGTTTTATTATTGGTTCCCTCAACAGAGTTTGGCCTTGGCAAGAAGTATTGTCCAGAAGAATAAACAGTAAAGGCGAAGAGGTGGTTGGATTCACCAAAAGTGTTTTGCCCGATACTTTCATGCAATTAGATGCTTCAAACAATTTACCTTACGGAAATGAAAGTCAGTTGATGATGGTAGTGGTTTTGATGTTGGTAGGTTTTGCAACTGTTTTTCTTTTGGAATTAGTAAGTAGGAAATAAATTAAGCCACAGATTTTCACAGATTAAACGGATTTCGTTGCTTTATAAAATTTTGATTTTGAAAATATTGCACACATCAGATTGGCACCTCGGTCAGAAATTTATCAATCACGACAGAGATCAAGAACATAAAATGGCACTTGATTGGCTCGTGCAGCTTATAGTCGATCAGGAGGTGGAGTGTTTGATTGTGGCAGGAGATATTTTCGATACTTTCAATCCATCGAGTGGTGCGTTGAATTT
>CALDSS010000137.1 GCA_937924495.1 uncultured Saprospiraceae bacterium | reverse complement strand
GCCAATGCTTTATTCAATTCAGGAATTTCTTTGAACTGACGTCTAACTTCCTGAATCATATCCATCGCTGCTCGTCCAACTGCTCCCATCGACATCGCTGAGAAAACGAATGGTAACATACCACCGATTAATAAACCAGCCATTACTCTTGGTTGAGCAATATCAATTGAAGTAATACCCGCAGTCACCATGAATGCCGCAAATAACGCCAAAGCAGTCAATGCCGCAGAACCAATTGCGAAACCTTTTCCGATTGCCGCAGTGGTGTTCCCTACTGCATCTAATTTATCAGTACGTTGACGTACTTCTTTTGGCAACTCTGCCATTTCGGCAATACCACCAGCGTTGTCAGAAATCGGTCCATAAGCATCTACAGCTAATTGAATACCTGTGTTAGAAAGCATTCCTACTGCCGCAATTGCGATACCGTATAGACCAGCAAAGTGGTGCGCTCCGATAATCGCAGCTGCTAAAATTAAGGTCGGCCACATTGTTGACATCATACCTACTCCCAATCCAGCGATAATGTTTGTCGCTGCACCAGTTACAGATTGGTCAACAATTCCTTGTACTGGTTTTGTACCTGTTCCTGTGTAGTATTCCGTGATTTTTCCAATCGCCAAACCAGAAACCAAACCAATGATTACTGCCAAGAAAACGCCATTTGAAGAGTATTGGTAATCACCAAATACCCAAGTAGAAGGCAACATTGTCGTAATAATAAAATAAGTTGCTACCAACATCAATCCAGCTGCAACGAACTCTCCTAAGTTCAATGCTTTGTGTGGGTCACCTCCATCTTTTACTTTTACTAAAAAAGTACCAATGATAGAAGTGATGATACCTGTTGCCGCCAAAACCAATGGCAACAATACTGCATTCAAACCACCCAAGTCGTTGCCAACTTCAAAGCCAGCAAGTCCCATAAATGCAGCTCCTAATACCATCGTACCGATGATAGAACCTACATAAGATTCGAAAAGGTCTGCTCCCATACCAGCAACATCACCAACGTTGTCACCAACGTTATCTGCAATGGTTGCAGGGTTCAATGGGTGATCTTCAGGGATACCCGCTTCAACTTTTCCTACCAAATCCGCACCTACATCGGCCGCTTTGGTATAAATACCACCACCTACACGTGCAAATAATGCGATAGAAGAAGCCCCAAAAGAGAATCCAGTTAAAACGGTAATGACTCTTCTCACATTGTCAGGAGAATCTACGCCAAACATATTTGAATAAACGATGAATAGTACGCCTAATCCCAAAACACCTAATCCAACTACGCCCATTCCCATTACAGCGCCACCGCCAAATGCTACTTCTAATGCTTTTCCTAAACTCGTACGAGCTGCATTGGTCGTTCTTACGTTTGCTTTGGTTGCTACACGCATTCCCAAAAATCCTGCTAATGCAGAACAAATTGCTCCTAAAATGAAAGAAAGCGCTACGAATGGAGAAGAGTCTGCTTGTGCCGTAAAGCCAAGTAAAACCGCTACCACCAAAACGAAAATCGCCAAAACTCTATATTCAGCTTTCAAAAAGGCCATTGCACCATCTGCAATGTTTTTTGCAATAAATGCCATTTTTTCTCCACCCACTTCTTGCTTAGAAACCCAAGCAGATTTCCAGAAGGTGTAGAGCAATGCTAAACCTCCTAAAGCAGGGACAAGCATCATAATTGTACTACTGTTCATACATTACTATTTTAAGGTGTTCAAATTCTTTTAGGGCAATCGCCCAATGTTATGATTTTCTTAAAAAACGCGCAAAAGTAAGTGAATTATCGAAAAATATGGGAAAAATGGTTGGTAAATTATTAAGTGATGGAAATGAGGGATTTTTTATTTTTGCAGTTATGAAAAGAAAAATTTACGTTCCGTTACTATTTATTTTGTTTTTTGCTGCGTGCAGTAAGCCTGCAGCACCTACCTTCTTAAGGATGGAAATTGACGAAGTTCAGAACATTACCAAAAGTCAGGTTTATGTGAAAGCAAACGCTGTCTTTAACAATCCTAACTCAGTGGCAGGCAAATTGGTGCGTACGGACTTGAAAGTAGTAGTCAATGACGTAGAGGTCGGAACAGTACAGCAAGACACAACGAGTGTGATTCCAGTCAACTCAGATTTTAAAGTACCAGTGAGTGTTAACTTTCCACTGAAAAAAGTTTTTTCAAATAAAAAAGGGGTCTTGAAAGGTGTACTGAATGCCTTGCTTGATAAAAAAGCGAAGGTACGTTACGAGGGAACTATCACCATCGATTTCCTAAAAGTAAACTTCGATGTGCCAGTGGATTATGAAGGAGAGCTTGTGATAAAATGAGTGAATGAGTGAATTTTGGAATGAGTGAATGAGCCGCTTCTGACATTCACTCATTCCTTTATTCCAAAATTCGCTCATTCAATTTACCCGTCATAGCTAAGTGCCTTGACTTGAGCAATGAGTAAATGGCCGAATCTGTAAACCTTCCTTCGAAAAAGTAATTTTCACGAAAGTGGGCTTCTTTTATAAAATTGTTGCGAACGAGAATGTTTTCTGAACGTCGATTGACAGGGTCAATGTTTGCTTCAACAGAATGGAAATTCATGGTGAAAAAGGCGTAGTTCAAAACCGCTTGAATGGCTTCACTCATCAGACCTTTGCCCCAATGCTGTGGTCGCATTTCGTAACCTATCTCGGTTCTGTAATGAGTATGATTGGTACGGTAAAATCCAACTGTGCCAATAACTTTTGGATCGTTTTTTAAAGAGACTGCCCAGTTGATGCCCTCTGCATTTTTTATAGTTTCATGAACTCGCTCAATTACAGCAATTGTATCATCAATTTTTTGTGCCAGAGGTCGGGCGATGTATTGCATTACCGTTTTGTCAGAACGGATTTCATGGTAGTCTTTTGCGTCAGATAATTCCAATCTTCTGAGGGAAAGTCGCTCTGTTTCTAAAGTTGGAAAAGGGTCGAAGTTTAAATTGAGTGGCTCCATTTTGAAATTTATGTTGATAAAGACTACTTTTGCGCTCATTTAAATCACAAATAAAACAAATCCAAAATGGGTAGAGGAGATAAAAGAACAAAAAAAGGAAAAATCTCAAGAAGTTCTTACGGCAAATCACGTCCAAAGCCAAGCAAAGGATATAAGCCGAAAGAGGAAAAAGAGGAGAAAAAAGCGGAGTAGTTTAATTTTTCCGAATGGATCAGTATTGTTAAGTCGTCGTTGTTGTTGATTACTTCTTAACTATTACTTTTTGTTGCGGGTTACCAGTTGCGAGTTAACTGGTAACCCGCAACTGGTTTTTAGGTTATAAAACGAATGCCATGGTGGCCAAACTCACTTTCGTGCCTTCCACTTTAAGAATTTCTTTGGCGCAGGCTTCCAAAGTTGCTCCTGTGGTGACTACATCATCAACCAATAAGATATTTTTGTTTTTCAAAAAGGCTGGATCGACCACCTCAAAAATATTCTCCACATTTTTCATTCTCTCCAAAGCATTCATGGTCGTTTGAGATTTCGTATTCACCTTTCTGGTTAACAAATCATTGCGCCAAATAGCTATGAGGGTTTTGGCCAAGCCTTTGGCAAAAAAATCACTTTGGTTATAGCCTCTTTCTTTTTGCCTTTTGTAATGAAGTGGAACAGGTAAAATCAAATCTATTTTTTGAAAAGTGGGATTCGCATAAGCAATTCGCTTACCCATGATTCGGCCAACTTGTTCGCCAATTTGAGTTTTGCCTTCATATTTTAGGCCATGAATGATTCTTTTGACATGTTCGTTTCCATTGAAATAGTACATGGATGCAGCTGCTTCAATAGGAATTCTTCCCCAAAATCGTTCAGTAAATTTATTTTTTTTCTCCGTATGGAAATTTGTACGCGGTAGATGATAATCGCATTCAATACAGATCACTTCCTCTTTTTTTACTACTTTTTGTTGGCAAGTGATACAAATAGACGGGTGGATAAGGGCACTAAAGCCACTATACAGGTTAACTCTCATTAGTATGTATGTCGTTGTGTTTGTTTTGTTTTATGACGATTAGGCTTTCAATTTTCCATAATTATTCCTTTTACCCTTTATTTTTGTGTGAAAAAGTGGGTAGTCAAGAGCGCAGAATCAAGTTGTTTTTTTTGACCGCGGCTATTTTTTATAGCGCAGGGTAGAGTGAAAAGAAACCTTTATAAAAAAGCATATTTAATATTGCTTTCTTACTCAAGCCATAAGCGGATATTAAATGTGGAAAAAAAGACCATTCTTTTTCCAAAAAAATAGATAAATTTGGCCTAACATTGGCGTTATAAAAGCGTAACGCTATCAGACTCATAAACAACAGTAGGGACACTGTTTTTCTGAAAAGTTGAATAATCTATGTTTCAACTATAATTTTACTGATACGGAATAAAAAGCTTTCATCAATGAAATACACGCGTACTACACTCGAGAAAACGCAAAATCTATTTAAAGAAAACGGTTATACCGTTCGATACGAAAAGGGGAGTTTTCAATCTGGCTATGCTTTGGTTGAAAACAAGAAGATTGTGGTCATCAATAAGTTTTTTGATGTCGAAGCTCGTATCAATACTTTGATCGAAATTATGAATCAGGTAGAATTAGACTTTTCTCTTTTTTCTGAAAAATCTGTTGAGTTCCACAAGAAAGTGCAAAAACAGGTAGCTGCTGCTTAAATCAATTGGTAGTCAGCAGGTGTCAGAATTTGTGATATCCTGAGATAATATTCGACAACCTATGGTTTAGATCATGGTATTCATGGTAGGTAAACCACGACCTAAAAACTTCCAATATCAAAATCAAAGTTACATTTCTCGGTACTGGCACTTCTCAAGGCGTACCGGTGATAGGTTGTGACTGCAAGGTATGTCTCTCCAATAATTTTAAAGATAAACGGCTAAGGTGTTCTGTGCTCATCGAGATTGGCGATGTCAGCATTGTCATTGATGCAGGGCCTGACTTTCGGCAGCAAATGTTGAGGGCAGGGGTGCAAAAAGTAGATGCGATTTTGCTCACTCACGAACACAACGATCATGTCATTGGGCTGGATGATGTTCGCCCTTTCAATTTTAAATATCGGAAAGACATGCCGGTTTATGGCTCAAAAAGGGTTTTGAAGGAAACACGCGATCGATTCAAGTATATTTTCAAAGATGACAAGTATCCCGGTGCACCAATGATTGATTTGATTGCGATAGACGACCAACCTTTTGAGATAGAGGGGATAAATATTCAGCCCATCAATATCATGCATGGTCAATTGCCAATACATGGTTTTAGGATTGGCGATTTTGCTTATCTGACGGATATGAAAACTATTGCTGACAAAGAGGCTGAAAAATTAAAAGGCGTGAAAACACTGGTTATCAGTGCCTTGCATCATTGGGAGCATCATTCACACATGACCCTAACTCAGTCGGTAGAAACTGCGGAACGATTAAAAGCGGAAGAAACCTACTTCATACACATGAGTCACCACATGGGGCTGCATGAGGCGATTGATGGGCAATTGCCCGCGGGAATTTCTTTGGCTTATGATGGATTGATTTTGGAGATTTAAGCCTTTGATTTGATTTTTGCTTCAGCCTTTTCTATTCTGTTTTTTCTTTCCAACCCAATTTTGGTTCCGCTTGCAATCAATACACCTTTCTTCAAAACAATGATACCGTCTCTGATGCAGTAAGTATCTGCTTCCATGTCTTCCAATCCTTCTCCTCCAATGATTTCTACATTGGAGCCAATCTGACAGTTTTTATCAATAATGGCTTTGTCAATGTAGCAATTAGAGCCAATACCCATTGGAGGATTGTCACCGAGTTCCATGATTTCGTCCATGGTTTGATAGCGTTGTGCTCCCATCAAAATGGAATTTTTAATAATCGAATTTTCACCGATTCGCTGACGAATACCGATGAGGCAATGGTCAATCGATTTTGCACTAATAATACAGCCATCCGCAATCATGGCTTCGTTGGTTGTGGTGCCAAACATTTTGGTAGGCGGTAACATGCGCTGGCGCGTATAAACTGGATTTTCTTTATCAAAAAGATTGTATTCTGGCACTGGGCCAGTCA
This sequence comes from uncultured Saprospiraceae bacterium, assembly GCA_937924495.1. Classification (GTDB taxonomy): domain Bacteria; phylum Bacteroidota; class Bacteroidia; order Chitinophagales; family Saprospiraceae; genus JAGQWW01. The sequence goes on along the minus strand of CALDSS010000137.1, from coordinate 14,409 downwards.
AGGCCAAGTTGGCATCATAGAATGAGGTGATAGTTCCAATATCTGTCCAATAGCCATTGAATTGATAACTCGAAACAGACATCCCTCCTTTGATAGCATTAGGGATGATTTCCTTTCCAAAATCTGTAGCATTTGGGTTGTCGTTAAAGAGTTTTAAAAGGGCCTCTTTTTTGAACAAATAAATTCCCATGCTGGCGAGCCAATGCTTTCCTTGTGCATTGTCTTCAGGCGACATTTCTGACTTCCAATTTTGTAAAATATACGGTTGCGGTTTTTCTACAAAACTTTGAATAAATCCTTTGCCATTTACTTTCATAATACCAAAACCTGGCGCATCCTTCGCATCGCAAGGAATGGTGGCGATGGTCAAATCTGCACTTTTTATAGAATGATAAGCGGCAAATTCTAAGAAATCCATTTGGTACAGGTGGTCACCTGAGAGGATGAGCACCTGATCATAATCATGATTTTTTAAGTGGTGCATAGATTGTCGTACTGCATCTGCTGTTCCCTGAAACCAATTTTTACTGGTTGGAGTCTGCTCAGCTGCCATGATGTCCACAAATCCTGAACTGAAATTATCAAAAGTGTAGGTCATTTTGATATGTCTATTCAGCGAGGCAGAGTTATATTGCGTTAGAACGAAAATGCGATTGATTTTAGAATTGATACAATTACTAATCGGAATATCGATGAGGCGATATTTACCACCAATTGGAACGGCAGGTTTGGAGCGTTCATCCGTAAGTGGATACAATCGGGAGCCAACTCCTCCTCCTAAGATCAGGCAGATGATTTTTGACATTTGGATCTTCTTTAATGTATGTTAAAACTGTTGTACGTCACAGGTTTCTACTATGTTCAGGGAAGAGTGGTGTTAAAGTAGTGTTTTTCAAAGAATATTGAGAATTTGAAAAGTAATTTAGTTTGAAACTCCGTTGGGCTGACTCACAGAAATTAACTCCTCATACATTTTCTTGTATTGTTTGACTGAGCTTTGCCATGAAAAATCTGTGCCCATAATTCGCTTTCTGATCTCAGCGAGTTGTTTTTTGTTTTTGTGCAATTCAATGGCTTTGTAAACGGCCATGAATGCTTCGTCCAAATCAAATTCATAAAATCGAAAACCTTTACCTGTTTTAGGAGATTCTATCAAATCAGGAATAGTATCTTTTAAACCTCCAATTGCTCTCACAACTGGAATGGTACCATATCGGCAGGAGTACATTTGATTGAGTCCACATGGTTCTACTCGTGAAGGCATGAGTAGAAAATCAGAACCTGCATAAAGTTGATGCGCTAGTGTTTCATTGTATTCAAGTGAGGTGTCAAAAAAGTTAAACATCTCTTTGCTCATCTTTTTGAACATCTCATGGAGGTAGGGTTCGCCTGTTCCCAAAACAAAAAAGTTGGCTTTCAAGCCACTCTGCTGAACGCGTTTTACTAAATCAGGAATAAGGTCTGCCCCTTTTTCATAAACCAGTCTTCCGATAAAAGTGAAAAGTGGCTTTTTTACATCAATATTGAATTGACGAGCAATTTCTTTTTTGTTTTCAGTTTTGAATTTAGCGATAGCTGTACCTTTCAAATGGTTCGTAATGCGTGGATCTGTGGCAGGATCCCAAACTTGATTGTCAATGCCATTGATGATGCCTTTGCACTTGAACTGCTCGTGTCCGAAAAGCGGCTCCAAACCAACAGATTGATGCCGTAATTCTTCCATATATCCTTCAGAGACCGTTGTTACTCGCCATGCTGTTTTTACGCCAGTTGCCAGTGGATTAATCATGCCAGACCAGTCGAGTAGTCCTCTGTGTGCTTCAGCAAAGTGGGGGAGTAGGTATAGTTTTTCCCAACTGTACGCCCCATGATATTGACCGTTATGGATGGTGTAAACTGTTGGGATTCCTGATAGTTTGCGGTAAGCAGCTACCGTTTTTATGAAAAATGGAATAAGTCCTGTGTGATGGTCATGACAATGCAAAACATCTGGAACGACAGATTCGTCATTTGTCAACCAATTTAGAATGGCTAACTGAAAAGATAACCAACGTTCTACTCCATCATGGTAATAATGCCCTCCAGGATCTGAGTAGATGCCTTGCCTATCAAATCGTTCTGGGATGTTGGCCACATAAAGCGGAAAACCTAATTTTGTGCTTTGCGCAAGCTCAATAGTGAAATTGGTGTATTGCTGATGCATTTTGATTACGCCTTTGTGCACTACTTTCCACTTAATATTTTCCATCCATTTTAATCCATATTTTGGAATGATAACGGAGGTATCAACACCGGCCTGATTTAGATATTTAGGGAGAGAGCCAACGACGTCACCCAACCCACCTGATTTGGCAGCCGGGTAACATTCAGCAGAGATTTGGAGGACTTTCATAGAACGATAATATGTTGCTTGTTTTAACAAATGTAGTATTTGTTTTGAAACATATTTCTATGCCAAAAAACAAAAAGCCTGAATCAACTTAATGATTCAGGCTTTTTTATCCTTAAAAGAACGAACTACTAATTAGTAGCTGATTCCCATGTGTCTTAAAGTCTCAAGGTTCATGTTACCTTCTGGAAGACTGTTTGCTCTTTGGTATTCCAATAAAGCGTTTTGAGTTTGTACACCCAAAATACCATCTACTGGTCCAGGATTGTATCCTTTTCCTGCCAAAAAGTTTTGTACTTCTCTTACTTTAGAACTTGAAGTTTTAGATGCACAAAGAATTTCAGTCCAAACACCATAGTCTCCTTTGCTTACCAATCTTCTTTCTGTAGCTGATTTGTAAACTGCAGGAATTGACTCTTGGCTTGTTGACTCTGGAGAAACCAATACTTTCTTAGAGATAGTAGTGTACTTTGCTTCAACTGGAACTTCAACAACTCTTGCTGGCTCTTTGATTACTCTTTTAGTTACAGTTTTGTACTTCGCAGGAATCGTTCTTGAAGTAGTAGATGCAGCAGCAGCTAAAACTTTGTAAGTTTCTTTTCTGTACTTCGCAGGTACTTCTTCGTAACAAACGATAAAACAATCGTCTGGATTTTGAGAGAAACAGTTTGGTCCTTTACGTTTCTTAACCCACTGACCTCTTGCCTCGCTAACTAATACTTGTCTTGACTCAGTTGAGTACTTTGCAGGCACAGTTGAAAGAACAGTTTTCTCAGGCTCGATCATAATTCTGTCTGTTACTGTTTCGTAAACTGCAGGAATTACTTTGTAGTTGGTTCCACCTTCTTTAGTCATGATCGTCTCAGTTTGAGTTTCATACTGAGCAGGAACTTTAACCAATCTTGTGGATGCTTCTTTAACTAAAACTTGCTTAGTTACAGTTTCGTAAATATCCGGAGCTTTACATTTAGCGTAACATTTTCCGAATTCGTTTGTTGGAGGAAGGTCTCCAAATGGAATGTCGCTAGATTGAGCAAATACTGCAATAGCGACGAAAGTGAAAAGGGTAATAATACTTGCCTTCTTCATAGTCAATTATAAAAATTTGATTAATTAATTAAACGCGCTTTGTTGACGCGTTTTCTCTTTCATGTCACATAAAAATTTTTAATATGAAATAAAAGAGAAGTTATGAGACTTGTCCCTTAGTCCCCAAGGCTATTTTCGAAAGGAAAACAGGCGACAAATGTAAAGAAGACATTTGTTTTTACCAACAAAATCTGACTTAATAGAAGTTAAGAAGATTCAAATAGTGATTTTGGGGTAGTAATTATCCAATCTAAGCTGTGGTTTTACTGGGGGCAGCTTTTTCAATGCTTTTTGGCTATTGAATTGGATTGTTTTTTTAAACATCTTCTTTTATTGGAAGCTGCATAACAATTTACCATAGAAATTCTTTGACCCAAAATGATTCGCAACTGGACTTTAGATAATTTACAGATTATACTGCGCTCCTAATTTGAAAAAACGGTTATTGACTCGCCATTCATTTCTTTGGAGTAAATTGCCATGATGGTAACTGACATTCATTGCCCATTTTGGACTTATCCGATAGCGATACCCGACATTGATGCCCATGTCCAATCTCTTTATTTGATTAACTGCTCCTGAAAATTCAAAGCTACTAAATGAAGGGTCATTGTCATCGTTTGCAATTAGCAGATCAAAATTCCTTGACCTTTGGTCTCTATTGAGCAAATATGAAACTTCAATGCCTGCCTGAATAGTACTGCCTTTAGAAAGTGAATAGTTGAGTTTCAATGGCAACGAAATGTAATGGTAGGTTGCTTTTCGGCTGTATTCATAATTTTTGTTTGAGTTGTTTCGAACGGCACCCGGAATCAAATCAACAATTGAAGATATTGTGTCCATGCCAAGAGGGTCATTTCCGTTATGTTGCGAACCCCAACTTAAGTTCAATAATCTTTCACTAGCGCGTTCTGTTAGTTCTATAAATTTTTGGTTTACAAAACGATAGTTTAAACCTGACTCAAGAGAAAGTTTATTAGAAATCGGAATCTCAATTGCTACTCCTGAACTGAATCCATTGACGCGAGGATCTGTTGTACTCAGCGCACTCAATGCAAAAGCCCATTGTAGTTTTGATTTTTGTTTTTTAATGGGGTCAATTTTCCGAGTTTCAAAAAAATGAAATTTAGGATTGGTTTTTTCAAGATCAACAAATGAAGTTAGGGATGGCAATTCTTGAAGTTCTACAATTTTTTCTCTTTTAGTTGAAAGGTCAGAATTTTCAACTTTTAATATAGGTGCTTTGCTCAAAGAGCCGATTTCATTTTGATTGTAAGCAATCACTTCCTGTGACTTCGATGGTTGGATATTCTTAGTGCTTTCGGTTGTTTTTTGTGTTGAAAAAGAAGATTGATTGGTTGTTATTTCTATTTCTGTATTCAAATCCGCTGTAGATGAAATTTCATCATTTTTATTGATTTGTGAACCAACAGAGTGGTCATCAATCTTAGAGTTAGATTTTTGTTCATCTATGATCCTTTCTGGAGTAATTTCAGTTTTCTCAACAATACTTGTATCAAGTGTCGTTTTTTCTTCGAAAGAATAAAAATTTATAAAAAATAAAACTCCGGTAAGGAGAGCAGCCATTCCGCCCGCCCAATACCAAAACAAAAATCTGCGCTTTGATTTTTTCGTCACCGGCATCTCTTGGTCGAGCATAGTTTGCATCGACTTCCATCCCTGATCTTCTATTTTTTTATGCGATTTATTTTGCATCATTTCTCAAGTTCTGTTGTGCGATTAAATTTTTCAATCGTTTTCGGGCTTCGGAAAGGTGCCATTTGGAGGTGCCTACGCTGATGCCCATTTGTTCGCCAATTTCAGCATGGCTAAATCCTTCAAGGGCAAACAATTTGAATACATTTTTGGAAGCATTGGGCAATAGTTCTACCATTTGTAAAATATCTTCTTCGTAGAAATTATGTAGCTGATTGGCCTGCTCAGGTTTGTCATAATCTTCCAGTGTTAGGAACTGTAAGTTGTTTTTCTTACTTCTAAAATGATTTGCAACACTGTGGAACATTATTTTGCGCACCCATCCTTCCAGCGAGCCCTTAAATTCAAACTGTTCAATTTTTTTAAAAATTCGTAAAAAACCACTGTTCAAAATATGCAAGGCCTCTTCCTGATCAGAAGTATATCGGCATATAAAAGGATACATCTTCTTGAAGAATTTTCTATAAAATTCCTCTTGGCAACGTCGGTCGTTGCTTATGCATCCTTCTACCAACCTTTTTTCTTTTTCATCAAAAGTGGGCATGAAGGTGGTTTTTTTTCTAAAGATAATGCCTTTTGATGTGATAGACAGGTAATTTTTGGTTAGGGTTGGGGCGTTTTTAGATTAAAATGAAAATCAAAATGAGAAACTCAATCATGTCTTTCTCATTTTGATTCGCATTTTCATTTTACGTAGTCCTTACTTACTTCTTTTGACCTCCCAATCCCAAGCTGTTTTCATAATATCATTAATATCACGCTGAGGTTTCCAGCCCATTCTTTTTTGAGCGGCATCGATTTTGGCATAAATTGCAACAACATCACCTGCTCTTCGAGGGCCAATTTTATAATTAAGTTTTTGACCGGTAGATGCTTCAAAAGCATTGATGGCTTCCAAAACGGAAACGCCGTCTCCGATTCCTAAATTAAAAGTTTCGACCTGATCTGTGTTTTTCTTTTTGATGAGGTATTGAAGGGATTTGGTGTGTGCATCGGCCAAATCCATCACGTGAATATAATCACGAATACAGCTACCATCGCGGGTGTCATAATCATCACCAAAAACAGTCATTGATTTTCGTTTTCCGATAGCCGTTTCAGTAATAACAGGAACGAGATTTTGAGCTTTGGTAGTCGGAGACTCTCCAAGCAAATTACTGTCATGCGCACCACATGGATTGAAATATCTAAGCAAGATGAAATCCGTTTTCTTCATTTCAAGTGCTGCATCATGAATCATCTGTTCGCCCATTTGTTTGGTGCGGGCGTACGGACTCTCCGCTTCTTGCAATGGTGTTTTTTCCGTTACCGGAAGTTCTTTGGCATTTCCATAAACAGAACAAGAAGAAGAGAAAATGAAATGCTTTACTCCAAATTCATTAGAACACTCCAACAAGTTGAGCGTACTAAGCATGTTGTTTCTAAAATAAAGTAATGGTTCGTTTACAGAATCACCAACACTTTTCAGCGCAGCGAAATGAATAATACCAACAATATCTGGATGGTCTTTGAAAATTTTTTGAGTACGCGTTCTGTCACTCAAATCAACCTTATAGTTTTTGATTGTTTTGCCTGTGATTTTTCGAATACCCGAAAGCGGTTTACGATTGGAGTTAATATGACTATCAACCGAAATGACCTCGAAGCCATTTTTTATTAAATCGACAATCGTATGACTCCCGATATAACCGCATCCTCCTGTGACCAGTACTTTTTGCATGATATTAATTGTTTACTTTTGCGCTCTTTTTCAGAAATTGAAGTTGCAAATATAAAATTCAAAATTTCGTGCCATTAGTTGCATTGAATAAATTTTAAAACTAAAAGAGAATGGATTTAATTAATTTAAAGAACGAATTACTTGAGATTGCACGAGCTGCTGGTGCGGCTATCATGGACATTTACAAGAATGAAGATGATTTTGGTGTAGAAACAAAAGGAGATGATTCTCCACTCACCAAAGCAGATAAAGCCGCCAATGATGTTATCTGTAAAGGATTAGAGCGAATTTCACCTGAAATTCCAATCATTTCAGAAGAAAACAAATTGACAGATTACTCAGCAAGAAAAAATTACGACTACTGCTGGTTGGTCGATCCTTTGGATGGTACCAAGGAATTTATCAAAAGAAATGGCGAGTTCACCGTGAATATTGCGCTACTCAAAGGTAATCGGCCCGTAATGGGAGTGGTTTATGCGCCAGTGCCAGATGAAATGTATTGGGGCGTAAAAGGTAAGGGGGCTTACCTCAAAGTCGGAGATGCACCAGAGCAAAAACTGGAACCCAAGCAATTCAATTTGTCAGATGCCAACCTAAACCTTGTTTGTTCTCGCTCGCATCTCAATGAAGGCACGCAAAAATTCGTTGAGAAATTTGAAGACCCAAATTTGGTTTCAAAGGGCAGTTCCCTGAAGTTTTTGATTTTGGCCAAAGGAGAAGCACATGTCTATCCACGAATTGCACCGACAATGGAATGGGACACTGGTGCCGCACAAATAGTGCTCGAAGAAGCGGGAGGGAAAGTATTACATTTTGAAACGAATCAGCCCTTAGATTATAACAAAGAAAACTTGTTGAATCCGTTTTTTGTGGCTTATGGAAATTGTAATTAAGTTAATTGAGTTGACTAAGTTGATTGAGTCAACTTAATTAACTTAGTCAACTCAATTAGCTTAATCAACCTGACTATGAGGAAAATACTACGCTACATAAATCATCGCAATACCGGACTACTTGCCCTATCGCTTGCCCTCATTGGGATGGTTTATGGAAAATTTATTTTGAGTGTAGGAACAATTTTACTTTTTGCCCACGCATTAATTCATCCTGATTGGAAAAAGCATCTACAGCTTTTGTGGAAGCACAAAGGATTTCTTGCTTTTGCTTCAATTTTTTTGTTGTGGGGACTCACCGGTTTTTGGTCAGAAGATACAGAATATTGGTTGGGTAGAATGAAGATGAAACTGCCCTTTGTGGCAGTGCCATTCGGGCTTTTGGCTATGAAAGATTTTGATAGGAAAGCTTTTGATCAATTGATGTATGGCTTTTTTTGGTTGATAACTTTTACGGCAATTGGAGCTTTGCTTTACTCTTTTACAAGCCTCGACACCATTCTCGAAAATTATAAGAAAGGACAGGTTTTGCCGCTCCCAACTCATCACATTCGGTATAGCCTTATGGTGGTGTTTTGCATTTGTTTTGGGTTTTATTTTTATCAAAAAAAGTTTTTTGTTTTTAAAAAATGGGAGGTTTGGGCAACTGTAGTGGCAACACTTTTTTTGATTGTTTTTTTACACTTTTTGGCTGTCAGAAGTGGGTTGCTGGCACTCTATGCCGTAGTGATATTTTATCTTTTAAAATTTCTTTTTACCGGTAATAAAATGGTGGCAATCGGTTTGATTGTTCTTTTTCTTGCAGGTTCTTGGCTTTCCTACAAACAAATTCCAACGCTTCGAAATAAGGTGGATTATACCCTGTTTAGTGTGGCCAGTTTTACCAAAAATAAAGAAATGCGAGACCTCTCTGATTCGAGGCGATTAGGTTCTTTATTGGCTGGTATTGATTTGACAAGAGAGTACCCCCTTTTGGGTGTTGGTTTTGGAGACCTGATTCACAAAAGTGATGAATGGATGGCAAGGAATTACCCTGATTTGAAAGGATTATATTTGATGCCACACAATCAGTTTTTGTTTGTTTCGGCTGGGGCAGGGCTTTTGGGTTTGCTATGGTTTTTGGCAGCGAGTTTTGTTCCCTTCTTTTATGATAGAAATTGGCGCGATTCGCTCTTTTGGGTTTTGAATATCGTCATCTTTGCCTCTTATATTCCAGAGCATACAATCGAAACGCAAGTGGGTATTGCTACTTACGTTTTTCCTGTTGTGATGCTCATGCGTGCAAATCTCCAACAATCAAAATTTTAGTAATCTAACAATAAAATATTGAACTGGCAATCCTACATCAACGGTTTTAAAAACTATATGCAACTGGAGCGAACCCTCAGTAAAAATACTGTAGAGTCCTACCTGCGCGATGTAGAAAAGCTAGTCAACTTTTTAAGAATAGAAGACATAGAAGCCACTCCAGGAGAATTGCAGCATGAAGACTTTCTTACCTTTTTAAAATTTATGAATGAATTGGGTTTGGAACTCCGTTCTCAATCACGGATGATTTCAGGCATCAAGTCATTTTACAAATATCTTCTCCTCGAAGATATCATAGATACTAATCCTACCGAATTGCTCGAATCCCCAAAAATGGATAGACGAATTCCAGAGGTGTTGACTTATGAGGAAATTCAAGAAATGCTTTCGGCAATAGATTTGAGTCACCCGCAAGGCACTCGTAACCGAGCAATGTTAGAAACACTCTATGCCTGCGGTTTGCGCGTCAGTGAGTTGATTAATCTCAAACTCACCAATATGTTTTTGGATGTAGGATTTATAAAAGTGGTGGGAAAAAGCGACAAAGAACGGCTCGTTCCAATAGGGGAGGAAGCCATCAAACACATCAATTTTTATTTGGAAACAGATAGAAAACAACAAAAAATTCATCCTGATCATGAAAACATTGTTTTCCTCAATCGCCGAGGAAAAGGGCTGACTCGCGTGATGATTTTTTATTTAATAAAAGATTTGGCGAAAGCCGCTGGAATTCAAAAAACGATTAGTCCGCATACTTTTCGCCATTCATTTGCCACACATCTGATTGAGGGTGGAGCAGATCTAAAAGCAGTACAAGACATGCTGGGCCATGAGTCCATCACCACCACAGAAATTTATACCCACCTTGATAATGACTTTTTAAAAGAAACAATTCTGATGTTTCATCCGCTAAATCAGCGACCGAAGAAGTAAGTACAAGTGCAAGAATCAAGTACAAGCACAATTTGAACTTGTACTTGATTCTTGAACTTGGTCTTGTTATTTGTTCCGAAGCATTTCTTTCAATTCAGAAATTTGCTTTTCCATGGAATCCAATTTTTCTTCCAGCACATTATTGTTATCGCTCGTCATCTCATCAACAAAAACGGCATTGGCGAGTGACATACCGAAGATGCCACCCAGCGTCACCACAATAATAAAATAGAAACGCGTCAACCCAGCCATGACGGAAGGGGAAAATATAGAAGGTTCAGCCCCTTCCGCAGTAAAGGCTTCTGCCACAGTTTTTGGTATTTCATTCCAACCTTCAACCGTAAACATTTGGAAAATATAATACATCGTAATGGCGGGATCTTGAAATAACTCAGGCACTCGGTGTCCGAAAAAATGGCAAGTAAAAAGCGCAATAATAAAATTGAAAAATATCAAAGCAATCATTACAAAAACGGAAGCTTTCAAGGCTCGTCCTAAACCTTCCATGATTACATTCATTCGTGGGATGAAAGACATTAATCTGAAAAGGCGTATCATACGCCCCAAACGCAATATCTTCAGGAAAGAAGTACTCGTTGGCATCACTACTCCCGGAAAAAAAATTGCCAAAGCCGGTAGGCTCACTATCACAATAAAAAAGTCGAAAATATTCCAGCCTTCAGAGAAGTATCCTTTTATTCCAAATTCTTTTAATTTGATGATGGCTTCTATCAAAAATAGGATTACTAAAAATACATCAAAATATTCCAACAAATGATAGAAATCAGGCATCAAAACCTTAAGTTGCGGAAAGTATAAAAGAAAAATTATAACTGCATTAATTGCAATTGCCCAAAGAATATTCTTCTCAGTTAGAAAGAATTGCTTAAACATAGTTCGTTCATTTTGAGTTGATTAGGTTGCGAAATTAATTTTCAAATCTCTTGAATTAAAGGCTTTTCAATTCTTTTTTATCAACTACATCGTTATAAAATACTAACGCGCTAATTTAGATTTTTTCATGTTATTTCAATGAACTTAGAAATAAGTTTACTTCAAAAAAAACTTGATCATGCAAGCAAAAAGATATCGTCCTAACCCAAGTAACGAATTTTACACAGAAGAGAAATGTCACATCCTCGAAATTTTAAATTCTGCTAATTTTAATGATTACTCATTGGCGCAAGCGAGGGTAGAGGTTGGTGTTACGACCCAGTGGCATTGGCTGAAAGATACAGATGAATTGTATTACATAATTTCGGGAAAAGGATTGATGGAAATTGGGGACAAATTTAAAAAAACGGTAAAACCTGGTGATGCTATTTTTATTCCTAAAATGGAAAAGCAGCGAATTGAGAATATAGGCGTTAATGATCTAATCTTCTTATGTATTTGTACACCGAGATGGGAGGCGGAAAATTATTTAAGTTGATTTTTGTAGTATTTTATTCTTTTTGATTGGCATTTTTGTAAAATATAATTTCAAAACAATACATTTATCCCATAAACTATTTTTTCGCGTTTAAATAGATTAATCACTCTAAACTCACTAAGTTTTATGAAATTTAACTTACTCAAAGTCACACTCCTAGTGTGCGCTATCTTCTCATTTGGCTTTATGAATGGCCAAAATTCCATATCAGGAACCATTACAGGAGCAGACGACGGACAACCATTAATTGGTGCCACCATTTTTGAAATCAGCTCAGGACGTGGAGCTGCTACAGACATTAATGGCAACTATTCGCTCAACCTGAGTGGCATTCCATCTCAGGTAGAAATTTCTTACACAGGTTATGTAAGACGGGTCATTGAGGTTACAAAAGGTGGTCAGATTGACATCGCTTTGACTTCAAGTACTAGCCGATTGGATGAGGTTGTAATTGTCGGTACGCGTGGAAAACCACGTACGATACTCGATTCTCCAGTTCCGATTGACAATATCAATGCTGCTGATTTGAGATTGTCAGGTCAGTCGAGCGTTGATCAAATGATCAATTTTCGAGTACCTTCTTACAATTCTTCCAATCAAACCGTTTCTGATGCAACGGCTCATTTTGACCCGTCCGAGTTGAGAAATTTAGGGCCATCCAGAACATTAGTTTTGGTAAACGGAAAGCGTAAAAACCAATCTGCGTTGGTTTATGTAAACGATACACCTGGAAAAGGTGAAGTCGGTACTGACATGAAATCCATTCCGGCGGAAGCCATTGAAAGAGTAGAGGTGTTGCGTGACGGTGCAGCAGCACAGTATGGTTCTGATGCCATAGCAGGGGTAATCAATATCGTTTTGAAAGAAAGAACAGATGGTGAATTCACTGCAGGGGCAGGTATCACTACTGCTGGCGATGGTTTGACCTACGAAGCGGCTGTCAATAAAGGTTTTAAAGTTGGAAACGGCTTTTTGAATTTGACAGGGAGCTATTACCACCAAGATTTGACTAACCGCGCAGGTGAGCCAGGACAGGATGACCTTTTTGGTGTGGATGCTTCAAATCCTTGGATTCAAGCAAACCCTGATTTGGGAATGACCATTGGCCAACCTGAATATGATAAACTTTCTTTCTTTGGAAATTTTGGAACTTCTTACTCGGATGGATTAGGTGAGTTTTACATTAATGGAGGCTACACTTATCGTGATGGAAAATCATTTGCTTTGTATCGAACTCCTTACTGGATTACGGATGATGCGGGGCTGTTGACACCAGATGGAGAAATGTACAATGGGTTTCAACCTACTTTTGAAACTACGGTGGGCGACTTGACTGCCACCATAGGTAATCGTTATAATTTCAATGGATGGAGCACAGACATCAGTTTGACAACTGGTTCTAACAATGTTGATTACTTAATTGGAAATTCAATTAATCCGGCATTGCTCCCTAATTCTCCAACTGAATTTGATCCAGGTGGATACACTTTTGGTAATGTTTTGGGGAATCTTGATGTTTCCAAAAACTTCGGAGCAGTGACGGTATCGCTCGGTACTGAGGCACGTCAAGAAAACTTTGAAGTACGCGCTGGTCAGGAAGAATCCTACATTGATGGCGGAGTTCAGTCTTTCCCAGGTTTGCAGCCACAAAATGCATTGGAAGAAGATAGAACCAATGTTGGTGTTTATGCTGGCTTAGACTATGATATCACGGATGCTTTCCTTTTAGGTGGCGCAGTTCGTTATGAAAATTACTCTGATTTTGGTGATAACGTTTCATGGAAAGTAAATGGACGTTATAAATTGGGTGAAGACAAAGGGGCTATTCGTGCCTCAGTTTCTACTGGTTTCCGTGCACCTTCTTTGCATCAAATTTATTTGTCAAATGTTCAGACCTTAGTTTCTGGTGGTACCGTTTCCAACCAAGGTACTTTCAATAATGTTAGTCCAGTTATTCAAGGTTTGGGGGTTCCTGCATTAGATGCGGAAACTTCCTTAAACTTTACGGCAGGTTTTACTTATAAGCTAGCGAATAATCTTTCTTTCACAGCGGATTACTATAATATCGCAGTGGATGATCGAGTATTGTTTACTGGTGAAATTGGTTTTGATGGAGATGATGCGAACACCAATCCAGTAGAACAAATTCTGATTGACAATAGCGTAACTTCTATCAAATTCTTTGTGAATGCCTTGGATACTCGAACGAGTGGATTTGATGTCGTTTTGGATTATCAAGATCTTTCTTTAGGAGATGATGCTGACTTGGATTTGATTCTTTCTGTGAATTTAAATCAAACCGAAATTGATGGAGCCATCGAAGCGCCAGGAGAAATCGGAAAACAGGGATATGACATTTTTAACAGAAAAGAACAGTCTCGAGTAACCACTGCTCGCCCTAACGAAAAGATTCTTTTAGGAGCTAATGCACGATTTGGAAATTTCAGAGTTGCGCTGAACAACACCTACTTTGGTGATGTGACTTGGCAACATGCCTCTGATCCAAGTAAGGATCAAACTTTTGCAGCAAAAGTTGTTACAGATTTGATTTTGGGTTACTCAGTTAGTGAAGATGTAAATGTTAATCTTACCGCTAACAATCTATTCAATGTTTACCCAGACGAAATTGATACAAAAGGAGATGTGGTAACTGACCTTGGGGGGCGTTTCCGCTATCCTTGGGAGGTGAATCAATTTGGCTTCTTAGGTACAGTGGTGAAAGCAGGAGTAAGTGTGAAGTTTTAATTTGAAATAGATTTTTTTGTCTAAATAATGGGGAATGGCTTCGGTCATTCCCCTATTTTCTTTTCGGTATGATTTTATAAAATAAAATCTCATTTGAATAGTTTACAGTTCTGAGTTTTTTCAAACCTTTGCCTCACATTCATTTTTAAAAAACTTTAGAACAAATGTGCCTGCCTTTCAAAAG
>CALDSS010000136.1 GCA_937924495.1 uncultured Saprospiraceae bacterium | reverse complement strand
TGCTCCCGAACGTAGTCAACATTCAAGCGTCTTGGTTGACGGTTGGTAAAAAAGTCGCTCAAGTTTGTTTACACTCAGGTGCCAATGATTTTGGTTCGATTATGATTGAGGAGAATGTGGTTTCTGCCGCAGGTGCTCGTTTCCGCTTCACGGCAGATGGAATTCAGGAAGCTATCAAAGAAGCTGGATTTAATCCGCAATTGAGAAATCAACAATATGGGTTTAGAGATTTGCCAGTGAATATTCGTCAGCAGGAGTTGGATAAGCAGGAGATGATTGTGGATTGATTTATATTTTTGAAAAATGAATCGGGTAGTTCCAAGTGAGGAGCTACCCGATTATTTTTTACTATTAATTAGGTGGTGGATAACAGATGATATTTTTAAAATCACAAGTATAAATTCTTCCTGTTTCTTGATCAATACTAATTGATCTATCAAACCATAAATTTGAATTTTCTTTTAATTCAGGAGCCTCAAAATGCCAAAAATATTCTCCTGTCTCAGCATGGAGACCATGTAATTTTCCATCTCCACCCCCAATGAAAAATAGTCTATTCTCTTTGAAAACTAAATCACTACTACTACCTGATGTTTGGGTCTTCCATATCTCATCTCCCGTATCTGGATCGAGTCGAAGATGATGAGCAGGGATACCTGTTTCTTCATTAATAAAAAGCATTCCATCAAATGCAAAAGGATCGCCGTGGATAGTTCGATTAACCCATTTTACCTTATAAGTATTTCTGTCGTAACAAACGATTTGTAAGCCTCCAAAAATTATATTATCACCAATGACCACAGGCATTTGACTTGCCTTTAGATCAGTAAGTTCTCGATCTACTACAAAAGAATCCAAACGCAGATTGAATACCTTTAGATTGTAACTAATATTTTGTGAATAATTATGCATTATGTCGTTAAACCAAATAAGAGTATCTCCTTTTAAATTGACATCAATAAGAAAATCATATGAAAAAGAGGGTTGTAAAGAGTCTGTTTGAAGTAAGCTGAAAACTTCCTTCCAGTTCCCTTTTTGTACGTCACTAACAAATAATTTATTTACTCTGTTAGCTTGATTGATGTCACCAGAAATCTGCATGTGAAAAACCTTCCTTCCAATTCCTTTTAATCTCACATCACCTGATTCAGGAGCATGTGTTTTCCAAACTGTTTCTCCGTTATCAAGGTTTATAGCATACACTCTCGGTCCAGTCGAAAATATCCACAAGTTTTCATATTGATAACCTTTAAATGAACTACCTGTTTCCCAGTCGTGAAAAAAGTCATCCCATTCCCAAAGCATCTCACCTGTATTTTTATCAGATGCCATTATTTTTGAATCATAAGGAATTGGAAAACGACTAATAATAACTTTATCATCATGAATAACTGGTGGATAAAAAGATGTTGCAATTATATCTCCTATAAACTTAGTTTTCCAAATAGGATTTGGACTGGAAGGCATCGGCTGCTCCAAAGGGGAGCAGCCAATAATAATTAATAAAATTAGAATATTTTTTTTCATAGTCACAGACTAAAAAGATTACTCATTTTCCGTCATTTGTTGGGGGGAGAGTAGCAGATAATGTTCTTAAAGTCACAAGTATAAATCCTTCCTGTTTCCTTATCAACGCTAATGGATTCGTCAAACCACAGATTTGAATTTTGCTTCAATTCAGGGGCTTCAAAATGCCAAAAATATTCTCCCGTTTCTGCTTCTATCCCATGCAATTTACCATCTCCACCTCCTATAAAAAACAGCCTTTTATCTCTGTATGTCAAATCACTACTACTGCCTGAGGTTTGCGTATTCCATATCACTTTTCCAGTTTCAGGATTAAGACGCAGGTGATGAACAGGGCTACCAATTTCCTCATCAATAAAAAGCATATTATCAAAAGTAAACGGATCACCATGAATGGAAGGATTTACCCATTTTTGCTTGTAAGTATTTCTGTCATAACAGACTATATTTTCACCTCCAAATATGACGTTGTCATTGATAATTACAGGCATTTCTCCAATTTGGAGATCAGCTAGTTTTTCATCAACTACAAAAGAGTCTTTTGTTAGATTAAAAACTTTTAAGTGGTATTCATTATTCTGTGAAAAATCATATCTGAAATCAACAAACCAAATGAGGGTATCGCTTTTTTCATTAACATCAATAACAAAGTCATTGATAGAAGGCTGCAAATGGTTGTATTGCTCAAGTTGAAAAACTTCTTTCCACTGACCTTTAAAAATATCACACATTACCATTTGTTCAATTCGATTACCTTGATTTATGTCTCCAAAAATTCGAACGTGAAAAATTTTCTTATCAATTCCATCTAATCTTACATCTCCTGTTTCAGGAGCATGTGTCTTCCATTCCGTTTCCCCTGTATCTAAATTTATTGCATAGACCCTTGGGCCAGTTGTAAAAATCCAGAGATTTTCATATTGATAACTATTAAAATGTCCAGTTTCCCAGTCATTATAAAAGTCATTCCATTCCCAAAGTTTATCTCCTGTATGTTTATCAAAGGCGATAAATTTTGGATCATGTGTTAATGTAAAGTGACCAACCAGTACCAAATCTTTATAGATTATTGGAGGATAAATGGCTGCTGCTAAAACATCGTTTGTGAATTCGGTTTTCCAAATTGTACTTGGATTGGAAGGATTCGGCTGTTCCTGTTTTGAGCAGCCTAAAATAACTAATAAAATTATAAAACACTTTTTCATAATCATCTTAAATCTGTTCTAAAGAATCCACCAGTCGCCTCAGAGCATTCTTGATTCTTTATCAAATATGTTTAAATGTTCTTGCTGTGCCTCTTCTTTTATGCGAGTAGTGGTTAGAGATTCTATATCATAACTCATGTAAAAGGCGCATAGTCCATCTTCATTTCTAATTGAGATTTTTCCATCCGAGGAATTTGTGAAAATTAGGGAGCTATCTTTTTGGCAGGAGGAAAAAATAATTCCTATCACTAAAATCCCTAAAGAAATACAATCCATTGAAAATTTTTTCATAATTTCCATTTTTAAAATTTATGTTTAAAAATTGGCTGTTGCTTTCTGTCTGCAAAATTGATCGCAGCAGCCTTTTGATTACACACTTTTTAGAGCGTTATTGCTCTTAAAAGCACTTAATTCCAAACTTGATTATAAAGCAGTAATAGTCTTAAAACGAAAGGAATCTCTCCATATCTATTGGTTTCTTCAAGGTCTCATTTATTTAGTTCATTTCGTTTAGTTATTACAAATATACGATCCCCCCCCCCCTCGATCTCAAAATATTTAACATATAATTTTATAGAAATACTTTTCCCAGTTTAGAACTGCAGAAGATTTAATCTTCATCATATCCCCAAAACCACTCATATTCCATATATTTAAGGGCAAAAAACACGTATGTGTTAAAATTTAACAAACATTTTTGTTTTAAATTGATTTTTTTAAACAAAAAGTTTTATATTTGCACCGCATTAAAACAATTTTTAGATTTTTAAAATACAAAGTTTCATGGCGAATACAGACAAAGAAAAAATGCTACAGTTAGCTATTGACAAACTAGACAAAGCTTATGGTAAAGGTACCGTCATGCGTCTTGGCGACAAACAAGTAGTTGATATAGATACCATTCCTACTGGTTCTTTAGGGTTGGATATTGCATTAGGTATTCATGGTTTTCCAAAAGGGCGTATTGTTGAGATATATGGCCCTGAATCATCAGGTAAAACGACTTTGGCAATTCATGCTATTGCGGAGTGTCAAAAGAAAGGTGGTATTGCTGCTATCGTTGATGCAGAGCATGCATTCGATAGATTCTATGCAGAAAGCCTTGGTGTAAATGTTGAGGAATTATTGATTTCTCAGCCAGACAATGGAGAGCAAGCATTAGAAATTACTGAAAACCTGATTCGCTCAGGTGCGATTGATATTATTGTGATTGATTCTGTTGCAGCTTTGGTTCCACGAAGTGAGATTGAAGGTGAGATGGGAGATTCTAAAATGGGTCTTCAAGCACGTTTGATGTCTCAGGCGATGCGTAAGTTGACTGGTTCTATCGGTCGTACAGGATGTTGTTGTATTTTCATCAACCAGTTACGTGAGAAGATTGGTGTAATGTTCGGTAACCCTGAAACAACGACGGGTGGTAACGCATTGAAATTCTACGCTTCTATCCGTTTGGATATTCGTAAATCAGGTGCGGCTATCAAAAATAAGGATGGAGCAGTGGTTGCGAATCACGTAAAAGTGAAAGTCGTGAAAAACAAATTAGCGCCACCATTCCGTATTGCTGAATTCGATATCGTTTTCGGTGAGGGAATCTCGAAAGTAGGTGAAATCGTTGACCACGGTGTTGAAGCAGATATCGTAGAGAAGAGTGGTTCTTGGTATAGCTACGATGGTGCTAAAATTGCTCAAGGTCGCGAAGGGGCAAAGAACTTTTTCAAAGACAATCCAGAGTTAGCCTTGGAAGTTGAAGAAAAAATCAAAGCTTATTATGCTCCGAATAAGGAAGAAGAAGTGAAAGAGGAAAAGCCAGAGAAAGCGGAAGCAGCTAAATAGTTTAAGTTGAGATGAGCAGCAGTTTTAACGGTGGAACGGCCACCGTTCAGCTAATATAAAGAGAAAGCCTTTCAGATGTTATTCTGAAAGGCTTTTTTCTTTTTGTGTTTGTTCTTATTTGATAATTCTTAAAACATATAAACGTAAAATGCTAAAAGAACTAATTGAATTAGAACGAGAACGATTGTGGGTGCAATTGCTTCGGTTGGAATACCCAAGGTTGCTCCCTTTGAGGAGTTAAGATTTTTTTGATTCATGAGTAAGTCAGTTGCTTGGTTTAAATAATTTGTCAAAAAAAAACGTGTGTGTAGTTGTTTTCCCACAGCAAGCGACTCAACGAATTAAAATAAATTTAATACGTTGTTTAAACGTACCCTCTTTGGTTAAGTCACTCTCTTTAAGTAAAATTTATGTGTCAATGAATAGTGCAAGCTATTCAAGTAGTGGATTAAATCCTAAATCGGACAACTGGGGAGTTTGAATTTAAAAATCGATTCCGGGGAGGATGATTGCCATAAAAAACAATCAGATTGTTGAAAGGTAAACAATTAGGCTGCAAGATAATACATATTATTTATTTTATCAATGTGTAGGATAAAAAAAGTGCTGATTCTGACATTTGTCAAAATCAGCACTTTTTTAAAAAGGCCAAAGGCTAATTTATAGTGGTTTAAAAATGTGCACTCCCCGGTGTACGTGGAAAAGGAATCACATCTCTAATATTTTGAATACCTGTAATAAACTGAACCATACGTTCGAAGCCAAGTCCGAAACCAGCATGCGGTGCACCACCGAATTTTCGTAATTCAAGATACCACCAAAGCTCTTCTTCATCGATGCCCATTGCTTCTACTCGTCGTTTCAGCACATCAATTCTTTCTTCTCTTTGTGAACCACCTATCAACTCGCCAATGCCTGGAAAAAGAACATCCATTGCTGCAACGGTTGTACCTGGAACGGATTCATCTGCATCATTTTCGCGCATATAGAATGCCTTGAATGACTGCGGATAATCTCGTACGATTACTGGTTTTTTAAATTTCTTTTCTACCAAAAATCGCTCATGCTCTGCTTGCATATCACTCCCCCAAGTTGGCTCAAATTCAAATTTTCCTTTTTTGAAAGGTTTTGAATTTCTCAAAATATTGATAGCTTGTGTATAAGTGATGCGCTCAAAATCATTTTCTACCACAAATTTCAAGGTGTCCAAAAGTCCCATTGGACGACGTTTTTCTTTGGGCATATTACGCTCCATCTTCTCGATGCGTTGATCAAGAAAAGCCACATCATCAGCATAGTTATCCAAGACATAATTGATGAGGTATTTGCAAAATTCCTCCGCCAAATCCATGTTGTCGTAAATGTCATTGAAAGCAACTTCTGGCTCAATCATCCAAAACTCAGATAAGTGGCGAGAAGTATTACTGTTTTCTGCGCGGAAGGTAGGGCCAAAAGTGTAAACCTTACCCAAGGCCAGCGCTCCAATCTCTGCTTGCAATTGACCAGAAACGGTCAGATTGGTGTGCTTCGCAAAAAAGTCTTTACTATAATCAACACCGCCCTCTTCGTTCTTCGGCATGTCGCCCATGTTGAGCGTTGTTACCTGAAACATTTCCCCTGCACCCTCCGCATCACTTCCTGTAATGATTGGTGAGTGCATGTAGTAGTAGCCACGATCATTGTAAAATTTATGAATCCCATAAGCAATCGCATGACGGATACGGAAGACGGCAGAGAACGTGCTCGTACGCATTCTGAAATGCGCCTTTTCACGTAAGTATTCCATCGTCATGGCCTTTGGCTGCAAGCCATATTCATCTGGATTTGCCTCACCAAGCACCTCGATATCGTTTGCAATCAATTCATATTTCTGACCAGCACCTTGCGATTCTACCAACTTACCAGTTGCTTTTACACAAGCATGGAAGTGAATTTTTTTCAATACATCTTCATTTCCAAAATCATCATCAATGACCACTTGTAATGTATTAAAATCTGAACCATCAAAAAGTGCAATAAAACGATTGGAACGAAAAGCACGCACCCAACCACAAACGGTAATTTCTTTGTCTAAATGTCCTCCAGCGAGGACGTCTTTTATTTCTGTACGGTTATACATTGGAACTTAATTTTTCGAAGCCGCGAAAATACTGGTTTTTTAACGAGTTATTCGATTTTTGTTTAACCTAAAAATCGTGCTTTAAGTTCTGGAGTAGGAATCATGCATGATTCCTGTTTGCCAAACCATCTATAACGGTTATTGGAGATGAAATCATAAGCGGCATCGCGAATGAAGGGTGGGATAATTTTAAAAACATAAAACACTGACCAAAATCCCCCAAGAAGACGAGCAGTTTCCAAAGCGGCGTCAGAACGAGTATAGGCTTTTTCATCTGAAATCAAAACGAGTGTTTTCAAAAAATCATCTTCTAAGTTGAACTGTTTTAGTTGCTCATGCCCAAAATCAGATTGCAGTGAAGCAAATCGAAAAACTTTATCCTGATCTGCCTTGATTATTTGCTGTACTGCACTATTGCACAGATTACAAACACCATCGAAGAGTAAAATTGGATTTTTCATAAAAAAAATTCAACGGTAAAACAGGCTGATTATCAATTAGTTGAGGATGTTTTTAAATACAATTACCAAAAAGTTTTAAATATTTTTGTTTTAATATTGATTTTATAAAACAAATTGTTTTAAATTTGTATCTCAATATTATGAGAAGCTATGAAAGCTATTTTTTTAATCTAAACAATTCTTAAAAGATGAACAGTCAAATTGATTTATTAAAGAAAGAACTGCAGGCAAAATGGGACACAGCAAAGATGAGCACATTGGCATGGATGCTCAAATATCGACGCCGCATTTTTTCGGTTATGATGATTTTGACGCTTTTTTATTTCAAAGATGTGAGTTTTTCTATTCAGATGAATTCACCGACGGCTTCGCGAGTGCCCGTAAACTTAGTGGAGCCAAGCCCTGAAAACAAAAACGGTTTTTGGCCAACGGTGCTGCGTGTAATGGAAGCTCTTTCTCCTGTGGAAGAAACTTCTAAAGAAGAAATCTTCGATGTAGAGAAAAAAGAGAAGAAGGAAGTTCAAAAACCGAAAGAGGAACAATTCAGTATTTTTTCAATTTCAGAATTTAAACCTAAACTTTCTAAAAAAGAGCAAGCAAAGCGAGAGCGACAAATGAAGTATGTGAATCGACATGTAAAAGTTGCTCAAACTGAAATGGAGAAATATGGAATTCCTGCCAGTATTAAACTGGCACAAGGACTCATCGAAACCAATGCCGGCGCTAGCAAGCTGGCCACTCAAAACAATAACCATTTTGGCATCAAGTGCTTTTCGCGAAAGTGCAAGAAGGGGCACTGTTCCAATTTTTCGGATGATACCCACAAGGACTTTTTCCGAAAATACGGATCTACTTGGGAAAGCTACCGTGCTCACAGCCAATTACTTACACATAAGCGTTATCGCAAACTTTTCGATTTAGAAAAAGGTGATTATCGCGCATGGGCACATGGGCTCAAAAAAGCAGGCTATGCTACCGATAAACGGTATGCTGAAAAATTGATTGGAATAATCGATGACCTGCAATTACAACGTTACGACCAATTCTGAGAATGTTTTAATCACTCGACGCACAAGTAGCGTTATGTAATTTTGTATTTTCACCGGAAATTAGATGTTTATGTCTTTTTTCCGGTTTTTTATTTTTCTCACCTTTCTTTTTAGCTGCAATCCGCCTGCTAATCAACAGGCGAGTATTTCAGAACCAAAACCTATTGTTTTTCCTAAAGATTGGGAAGGCAAATGGGCTGGTGAATTAAAAATATTTGCAAATACTGGGTTGAAACAAACCCTTCCGATGGAGCTGCATATTTTACCCATTGATACTGCTGATGCGTGGACTTGGACTATTTTCTATGGAGAAAACAAAGTTACTGGTAAACGAGATTATCTTTTGAAGCCAAAAGATGTGGAAAAAGGTATTTACCAAGTTGATGAGCAAAATTCTATTTTACTTGATGCTTATCTTTTTGATGGGAAATTATTTGAACGTTTTGAAGTGATGGGAAATTTATTGACAACTACGACTGAACTTAGAGGTAATAATTTGGTTTGGGAAATTATTTCCGGTTCTTTACTCAATACGACTTCAAGTGGGAATACTATTCAGGGAACGGATACTATCCCTGAAGTGAAAAGTTATCCGATTAATGTGATGCAACGCGCATATTTGTCCAAAATAAAAAAATGATGAATAGGATTTTCATACTTCTGTCTCTTGCCTTTTTAATGATTCAATGTAATGAATCTAAAAAGGTAGTTGAGTCAAATTCAAAAGAAACGGAAAAGAAACCGGTTGTTTCTAAGGAATCTACAGCAGCTGCAAAAGTTCCTGTTTATGATTCTTACAAAGACATGGCCTATATTTTCAATCAAAAAAATGATACGACTTATATCATTAATTTTTGGGCGACTTGGTGCAAACCCTGCGTTGAAGAGTTACCTTATTTTGAAGACATTCATAAAAAATATGCCGACCAACCAGTGAAGGTAATTTTGGTGAGTTTGGATTTTAGTAAACAACTGGAGTCGAAACTTTATCCGTTTTTAGAAAAAAGAAATATTAAATCAGATGTAATGGTACTGATTGACAATGATTCTAATTACTGGATTTCAGCAGTGGAAGAATCATGGGAAGGTGCCATTCCAATTACCATCATTTACAATAAAAATAAACGCCAATACATCGGTGAGCAATTTGCCAATCATGATGAATTGGAAAATATTTTAAAAACCTTTTTATAATTAAGATTTCGGGAAACCGAGTATTCGCAATTTCGAGAAAATAAGCTCTCGACATCATTTTAAAACATTTATTATGAAAAATTTCTTTTTCTCACTCATTTGCTTGTTGTCATTTGCTGCATGTAAAGATAAAGCAACTGAAACGACAGCAACTGCTAACAAACCAAAAGCCGAGCTGGTCAAAAACAACGCCACAAAAGGATTGAAGGTAGGAGACAAAGCTCCTGACTTTAGTTTGAAAAATCATGATGGAACCATGATTTCACTTGGTGATTATGCTGGTAAGAAAGGAACTATTTTGACCTTTACTTGCAACCATTGTCCATATGCAGTGATGTATGAAGATCGGTTGAATATGCTTCATTCAAAATATGCGGGCCAAGGCTACCCTGTTTTAGCAATTAATCCAAATGATCCAGAGGTGAAGCCGGAAGATTCCTTTGAAAACATGGGAGTTCGTGCAAAGGAAAAAGGTTTTGAGTTTGCTTACCTTTTTGATGACGGGCAGAAAGTTTATCCGCAATATGGAGCAACCAAGACACCACACATTTTCTTGATTGATAATGATATGACGGTGAGGTATATTGGTTCTATTGATGATAATCCACAAGATGCCAGTGCAGTAGAGAAAAGATATTTGGAAGATGCAATTGCTGCACTCGAAGCGGGTAATGATCCAGATCCTGATTATACCAAAGCAGTTGGGTGCTCAATAAAGTATAAGAAATCCTAAACTTATTTGAACTTACTATTAAACTTGAGTCATCTCGAATTTTTGAAAAATCTCTGCTCCTATGGAGCAATTTTGACCAAAAATTCGGGATGACTCATGTTTTTTTTATTAAACTAAAACATATTATAAAAAATTATCATTTAATGATTAGCCCTTTTAGGGTATCATATTAGTATTTTTTGGCATAATATTCACATTATAAATAGTACTTACGTATTGCCTACCTAATTTTCTGTACTATTTCCAATATAAAAAAATTCAGCTCTGAATAAGAGTTAGTCTCCACCCTTTGATTTCCCAAAAGGGTTTCCTAAAAGTTTGAATTAAAAATTAGTTGATAACGAAATGTAATCAGCTAACCGAATTACTACATAAAAAGCATAGTCCCATGAAACGCCGAGTTTCAAACACCCTTTCAGTTGAGAGAGGAGTAAGCCTGAGGTTAACCTCCATTACTTTTCTTCTATCCTTTATTTTATTGTCGCTTTGTCCGACAGTAATGTTTTCCATGCCAGGTATTAGTGATGCCACTCTTATTTGTAATGATAAAATTCAAATTTCACTTGATGTGAATGGAGAGGCACTAATTACGGCTGATCAAGTCTTAGAGGGTACTTATTCAGATTATGATTGTTTTCAAGTTGATTTGAAATTTGACAATCAGTACATCGGAAATATTGCTAATTGTAACTTGGTAGGTCAAACCTTGATTATCGAAGTTACCGACACTTGTACCTTAAATAAATGTTGGTCAGAGGGTCTGATAGAAGATAAGAGAGGGCCTATAATCACGTGTCCATCTGATACACTTGAAATTGAGTGTAATATCGATCCAGATAGTATTCCAGCTCCTTTAGCTGTGGATAATTGTACGGCAGTATCTTACAATTTGGTCAATAAAATAGTAATTGATGATGATGCTTGTACTGAAACCTTGATTAAGAAATTTTGGCAGGCGGCAGATGCTTACGGCAGCGTATCAAGAGAATGTGTACAGCACATCAGAGTGGTATTACCTTCTGTCCCAGCGTTTCCTGACGATATTTCATGGACGTGCGATCAGTACGCGGCATTTCCAAACATTGTTGAACCGACTTTTCTTCACCCATTTATCTTACAAAAAGCAGCCACGATTGATGCCGCTCTGCTTAATTGTAATGGACCAAGTGGAGATGATGTAATCGGATTGGAACCTTATGAAATTGGCACGAGTTACTGGACAGATAGTGAGGATTTGGATGTGACTCTTGATCCAAATTATAATGATAGTCCTGATAATGATACGGCATCAGATGTTTGCAATTTAAGCACAGGTCTTTGCCCTTATATAGATACAGTCGTAAATAACGCTGGGCACCAGCCTGTAACTGTTTTTGCACCAATTTTCAGAACAGGTGGTCAAGTCAACGGTCTGGAAGATGCTGATGTTTTAGCACTTTCAGGTTCGGGAGTTCCTAGTTACTTTGACCTTGGAGCATGTCCATTTTCAGTTACTTATCATGATAGAAAAGGACCAGCTTGTACGGGATTAGATACGACCATTGCTTTTAAAATTTTAAGAACCTGGGAGGTTAGAAATTGGTGTAATGGAGAAACTTATACTGATATTCAGATTATTAGTGTACTGGATAAAGTAGCACCGACTATTGAAATGGATACCGTTGAATTAGTTGCCGAAAATCCAGCTGTCGGGCATAATTCTCAAAAGTGTAGTTCAACCGGACTTATACCTCCTCCAAATGCTTATGATAATTGTGACCCTGATCTTCATGTTCAAATTTTTACACCACTAGGAGAAGCCGTTTATAAAAATGGAGTTGATGGAAGTGAGGGAGGATATATTCCTGATCCTGGATTGTCATTTGGTATCCATGAAATTGTTTATCAGGTTTCAGATGCCTGTCATAACAAAACAATGGATACTGTGGTATTAAATATTATTGATGATAAAATCCCAACCATGGTCTGTAGAGAGTTCACCGATATTAGCATTACATTGGATGGAACTGCTGTCGTTTGCGCTGGGGAGTTTGATGAAGGCTCTACTGATAATTGTGGTATCGATTCTTTGATGATAAAAAGAATGGGCGAACCAGATTCACTATATCGTCCATGTCTCGATTTTAGTTGTGATGACGTTTGTATGGATTCTACCGTCATGATTGTGTTAAGGGCATACGATTGTAGCAAAAATCACAATCAGTGTATGGTAGAGGCGAGAATTCATGATAGGCTTTCTCCAACGTGTATCCCACCAGCAGAAGTTTGGGTTGATTGTGATGAACTGCCAATTGGTGATTTGACAGATACCCTCTTTTTACAAAATAATTTTGGCAATGCCAGTATATATGATAATTGTATTGGTCAATCCATTGAGTTAGCACCAAAGATAGATGTAAACTTATGTGGTATCGGTTCCGTAACGAGACTTTTTGAGGCAAAAGATAAATGTGGAAATTCTTCAAGAAACCTTTGCCGCCAGTTGATACGGATTCAGCCAAAATATGAATATATGGTTGAGTTTCCGGCCGATTGGGTTGGTCAATGTGGTGATATGGAAGATGCAGAAGATGTAACATTCATGGAAATGGCATGTGATCAAATCGCCGTTAATTTCGAAGACTTAAAATTTGATATTTCATCTGATGGCGCATGTTATAAAATTTTAAGAACGTGGCGTGTCATGAACTGGTGTTCTTATGATGGTGTCAGCGACCCAATCGTGATTCCAAATCGTCCTAACGGAATAAAAATCTCTCATGAGGATTATAATGCATTTGGTTTTTATACCTACGAACAGGTTATCAAAGTAGAGGATACTGTAGCGCCAGTTATTGTTTACGATGGCCCAACAGAGTTTTGTAGTACAAACGATAACTGTACGGCTCTAAATGTCACAATTGCCCCAACTGATATAGAAGAGGAATGTACAACAGACTTAAATGTTAGATGGAAATTTGACCTAAACAACAACGGCAGTTTTGATGCTGAAGGTTTTAATACTTTCAATAGAACACTTCCGTTAGGCAGTCATCGCATTGAGATTACAGTCTTGGATGGTTGTGGAAACGTTGGAACAAAAACTGTTGAATTTGAAGTAGTTGATTGTAAAAAACCAACACCTGTTTGTCATAATGGAGTCTCTGGAGATATCATGCAGACTGGTATGCTTCAGATTTGGGCAACAGATTTCGATGCAGGTAGTTTTGATTTTTGTACAAACAAATCCGATCTAAAATTCCGTATGAACCACGTCACCGATCGAAATGGAGATGGTTCTATCTCAAGTGATGATTATATCATGACTCCTCCAGCTTCATCATCAGTCACTTTTACCTGTGCTGATCTTGGTGTGCAGATGATTCAGATGTGGGTAGGTGATGATTACGATAATTGGGATTTCTGTGTAGCCTTCATGGATGTTCAAGATAATATGGGAACTTGCACTGGAGCCTCTAAGTTGGGAGGAAACATCGCTACCTCAAAAGGGGATGGTGTAATGGATGTAAAAGTTGAATTGAGTGGAAATGCGACAACTTTCATCATGACTGATGAAGGAGGTATGTTTGAGTTCAATGGCTTACTTCCTCACAATGATTACACAGTGACTCCTTTGAAAAATACAGACATTACAAATGGAGTATCAACCTTTGATATACACTTGATTGCCAAACATGTATTAAATGTACAACCGCTCTCATCACCCTACTACATGATTGCTGCAGATATTAATAAGTCAGGTAGCATCACAACATTGGATATGGTTGAATTAAGAAAAGTAGTTTTGAGAGTTAGCAGCCAATACAGAAATAATACCTCTTGGAGGTTTGTTGATAAAGACTACATATTCCAAAATCCAAACAATCCTTTCACTTTTCCAGAAGTGGTGAATTATAATGACCTGTTTTCTCCTCAGCTCAGTACTGATTTCATTGCCATCAAGATTGGTGATGTAAACGGAGATGCACAGACAGATAGTTCTCAAAAGATAGAAGATAGAAGCGGTGCACCTCAGATTATCAGTGTTGAAAATAAGCTCTTAGAGGCTGGCACTTCTCAGACCGTAAGATTTGATTTTGAAAATGCAGAAGCATTGCGTGGATTCCAATTTACTTTGAACTTTAATCCGACATTGTTGGATTTTGAAAATATCATTGAAAACGAATCCATAAATAGCAACAACTTCGGCCTCTCTATGGTGAAGGATGGCGTCATAACTGCCAGTTGGGATGGAAGTGAATCAGAGGAATTATTCTTTGACTTGGTCTTCCGAGCTACTCAAGATGTTGATTTAAAAGAAATGTTAAAAATCACTTCAGAATACACTCCTGCTGAGGCATTTGATAAGGAAGGTGAACTTAAAAACATCAATCTAATATTTGATGGACAGGCTGTTCAAAATGAAGTTTTCACTTTGTTCCAAAACAAGCCAAATCCATTTGCTAAAGAAACGCTAATTAGTTTTGAACTACCTCAAGATGCGGAGGCAACAATGACTATTTTCGACCTTTCTGGAAAAGTAGTTAAAGTGGTTCAAGAAGATTATCCAGCCGGGTATAATGAAATTTTAATTTCAAGAGAAGACCTGAATGCGACAGGGATCTACTACTATCGCCTTGAAACCGCCGATGGCGCTGCTACACGAAAAATGATGCTATTAGATTAGCAAAGAATTATATTGGGAAACTTGCTTTTTGGTTATAGAGGTGTCCGTTTGGGCACCTCTTATTTTTTTTAATCCTAATTCAATCAGTCACTCGCTCACCAGAAAAGATACTAGACCTTCCAGCAAAAGTGGTATTCAATAAAGTGTATTCGCCTTCCAATTTATCGTCTTTCAATATTCCATCAAATCGAAATTTCATCATCCCCATTTTACCTGCTTCTTGTTGAGCTTTGAAAGAAAATTTATCGCCTTCGAGGCCAATGTCTATAGGACTCCCTTCATACGTTCCTACATTTCCATTAATAAATAGAATTGGTGTTCTCTGCCCACGAGGCGTTTTGATTTGTAGTTTCCACTTACCATTTAATTTTTCATTTTCATTTTCAATAAATTCAGTTGATTCCGATACATTCGATTTGCAGGAGAGCATCGAAACAGATTGGACAGAGAAAATAAAAAGTAAAAAAGGAAGGTATCTTAATTTCATGTTCTAAGTTATTTTAAAATGAAGTTGTTTAAGCATGGAGTTCAGAAGCGAAAAATTGAAGTTGAAGGTTCCGAAGAAGCTAAATTTTTCAGTCATAGCCTTAGCTACGGCTGAAAAATTTAGCAAAATCAGGTTCTTCAAATGCGATTTTGCAGCTTAAAATCTATTTTTAAACAACTTCAAATGCTCCACAAAGATAAACCAAGTAACAGTTAAAATATTTTTAAAAATTATTGACCCCTTAAATTGCTCATTATCAGCTGGTTGTAATTTTTAAAACAAAAAATATAAAGCAGCTGGGAACTAAAATCTATCAAAAGAGCATTTACACCGTCGTATTTTGGTAATTCAAAAATACATTCAAAACATACAAATGTTAGGATTTCAAAATTTTATAAAATCAAGTCAAAGCTCAACTGAACAGGACGAAGCTTTCTTTCGAGATTCACTCGAACGAGCTGCTTCACGAGCATTTGCAATTGAAATCTGTCCTATCTGATAGCCTACCTCAAAGGAGTTTGTAGCTTTCAGAAATGCAGCTGCAAACGTGACAATTTTTTTCATAGCTGTAAAAGACATTTTGGTAAAAAAACAAAGAGCATCTAGGCCCGAAGTGGCTATTGGATGAAATCTGGTGATATAGTAGCAACGGCAAAATACCGGGTTGTCGCCTCGGAGTTACGGGTTCGATCCCCGTTATCACCGCAATATAAAGTTCAAGATCAAGTACAAGAGTCAAGTTCAATTTTGCACTTGCTTTAAACTAATGGAAATCTAGCTGAGATGGTTTAGCGTCAGATTGAAGCTCTGAAGAGGGAGGTTCGAGTCCTCCGGTTTCCACTTGAATTTTGATATCGATTGACGTGTACTAAGACTGGCACAAGTAATGTGTGAAGGAGCTATACAAGTTCAAATTTGAACTTGTACTTGATTCTTGAACTTGTACTTCAAAAGATCAGCTCGTAGCTTAGTTGGTTAGAGCACCAGTCTTTTAAACTGGGGGTCGAAGGTTCGATTCCTTCTGGGCCGACATTGAGAAAGTTTGAAAACTAAAACAAATGTTGCCGTGGACAAATTGGTTAAGTCACTGCTCTTTCACAGCAGAGATTGCGGGTTCGAGCCCCGTCGGCAATACATTTTAAAACAATATAAAAACATAGATAAAAAGAGGAAGGCCAAGTGTTTTTAACTCGCCTTCCTCTTCTATTTTTCAGCTATGGTTTTAGCTACTCGATAATGATTTTGCCCACAACGATCTTTCCTGCATTGCCCAATATTTCATAAAAATAAATGCCTTTCGGCAAATTGTTTCTTTTGAAAGTGAATCGCTTATTTTCGAATATTTCGGATCTGACTTTTTTCCCCGAAAGGGAAAATAAATTAAATTGTTTTTCGCCAAAAGGCGCATCTTTTAACTCAAATGTAGTCTGATCTGAAAAAGGAATGGGGTAAACTTTTACATTAGTTTTATGAATTGTAGAAATGCTGGAAACCGAATCAAGCCCATCACAATCTTCATCAATTCCATTGTTAGGAATTTCCATTGCATCTAGATTGATGTTAGCATTTGTATCATCGCAATCCTCATCTGAATTGAAGCCGTCCATGTCATTATCAGAAAGTGTAATAAATTCGTCGCAATTGAGCGCCTCTTCATATCTTCCGAATGCATTCAAAACAGAGATAAAGGCCATGCTGTCACGAGTTCCAGTAACGACAAAATTGCCCTCTGAATTAACCAAAATATCTTCCGCTCCTTTTGGAGTGGTTCTCATCCATTCGATTTGCCCCAAAGCATCCAATTTCATCAGGCGAATTGGGTTGTAAAAAACAGTGTCTTGCCAACCACCCAAAACAATCATTCCACCGTCAGCGGTAGGAGCAATAGAACGAAGACTCATCTGTACCTGAAAGTCCGGTTGCATATTACCCCAAAACAATTGATAAGTAGATTCACGAGTCAGTGTGAGCCTTTTTCCTACTGCAAGGAAGGGAGGCAATATCTCATACAAACCAGTAATGATACCTCCATTTGGATCAGCTTCTAAAACTCGAGTAACTTGATAGCCCGCCAAATGATGTCTATTTTCCTCAATTACCTCCTGAAAAACCAATTCGGAATCAAATCGAAGTAACCTGCCTCCAAATCTCGCTAATGGAGAATTAGAAAAGTTCACTGAAATATAGAGGTCGCCATCGTTCGCTATTACAATTTCTTTTACGAATTCATTTTGTTCTCCATTCCCCCAAATTTCTTCTTTTTCTAAAATGCCATCTTCTCCAAACTTTGCAGACCAAACATAGGAGTTCAATTGATTTGGTAAGACTATCGGTGTATTTTCATATCCGAAACTTGAGCACAAATAAAAGCCTCCTTTAGGGTTAGGGATGATTTTGGGATGGTCGTCGACTCTTCCAACTGGAAGTTGGTAAGAAACTTCTTTAACTCTATTTCCTCGACCGTCAAATTTATTAACGCGAACAACCTTTCCGCTATCAATGCTTGTCGCCAAAAGGAAACCTTCCTCATTATCAAATGCAGCCTCACCTGAGCCAAGTATTTTTTCATAACTGATTTCACAGTCAACATCTAAAACCATGATTTTCCAGTTAGGACTATCAAAAATCAAAAGCTCATATTTTTCATCTTCACGTTGTCTGACTTTTCGCCCTTCGCCCTTGGTCAATAGAGCCACTGATGGTTCAATATTCGGAATACTAGGAACAAGCACCCCTCTCACGTCAAAATTTTTTGGATAGGTTTGTATTTGTCCTTGAATAAAAATTCGATGCTCCTTTTCTCCTGACGGCATGATGAAAAATGTATCTATGATAGCAGTATCTCCTGCAGAAATTTCTGGGATGAGAATGCTTAAAAAGTTTTCATAAACCGTTTTACCATTCTCATTAAAATCGAGACTTGTGCCAAGGTTGCAGGTGATTTCAGTGGAAGGAGAAGTCGTATTTCCAAAATTAATCACTCTGGCAGATAAGACTATTTTTTCAGGATCGTCTTGATGAACATAAACTTCATTCCATTCAAAATAAGTGGTAGCTGATGTAATATTGATAGCAAATACTAAAAAGCTAAAAGAGAAAAATAGTTTGTAGAAGTGAGTGCTTTTCATGATAAAAAGTTGGTTTTGAAAATTATTTAATGACAACTTTTCCACTTGCAATCTTTCCGCCTTTTCCAATAAGTTGATAAAAGTAAATACCTGAATTAAGGTTATTTCGCGTAAGCGTAATCTTTTGATTGTCTGAAATTTGGCTTGAAATGACTTTGCCATTCAAATCGAAGATACGACAATTGAATTCTGATTTAAATGAGTCACTTTTTAATTCTAAAATCGCACTTTCATTAAACGGGTTGGGATAAACTTTTACTTCTGTTTCTGGCAAAAAGACTTCACTTGTTTTGACTAAAACCCACGGTTCGTCTATCACATGAAAGGTCTCATTGGTGCGAATCGGGTCGTTGAAATCAAAGTAGATATCTGCCTTATTCAAAATCTCAGTACCAAGAGGAAGATCAGTTTTCATAGCGATTTTGTATTTGACAAATCCGTTTGATGCAGGTTCGTTGATATTACTATCTGGTAGCATGATATTGTTGAAAATAAAATAAATCGTTCCTTGATCTGAAATTTCATAGGTGTAATCATGGCTACTTGCTCCCGCAGTAAATGTTGTGACATCAAGCCAATTCGAAAGAGTGTCCAAGATCCTTACTGTAAAGGCCGTATCAGTGCCAGTATTTTGAAATCTTATCAAATATTCAATAGACCGATCAGGTTGGATCTTATGCTCAACATCCAATCCAACAGGCACGGCGGATTTGTCATTCGGGTCATACGCACCTCTAACCTCGCGGCATTCGATGTCGATATGGGGATCATTATCATTTTGCCCAAACTGATTGAATAAGCCCAAATTATGAGGAGGTGAGCCACAACTTTCAATCGTTAAGCTAGGCTGTGAGTTTCCAGGATGACCATCGACTTGGGGGATTTCTATATGGAAAGTTCTGCCATCGGCAAAAATCGCGTCAAGTTCATGTTCTTCTCCACTAGGTAATTTTATTGGATCAGTAATCCGCATAATAGCTACATCTTCTATGATGATATATTGGCGAGCTTGGATCATATCTCCAGTCCCAATATTTTTTATTGAAAACCGAACTGAATCACCATCACATTCTCCATTTATTTCAAGCGATGCGCCGCTCCAAGTACTTAATGGCGGAACACAGATTGAGTCTGGATAAACATGAGCTTCCATACAAATGGTTTCTCCCAGATCTACTGAATCACAAGGGTGTACAGTTGAGAATGAAAAATTACTGCCTTCATAAGATTCAACGGTACCTATATCAAATTCGTAAGTCCCTGAATTAATTATAGTAAAATTAATTGATGAGGAAGTAATTGAAAATCGAGGATCCATTTCAACTTGAATCAAAACATTGTCAGCGGCTGTAGTTCCTTCATTGAAGTAGGAAATATAATGTGTATTTTCAAAGCATCTTCGAATCATAGGAGTTGTAAGATCAACTCTCATTTGGGGGCAATCAATAATTGCGCTAGCTGGAAAATCGATATTGGTTACGTCAGAACTATTAAGGGTTACTTGTGCTGGTACACTACAGTTCAGATCCCATAAGTTAACATCTAAATTTGGCTCAACAATATATGTCCCTGGAGGCAATGGAATAAAATAATCTCCATTAGCATCTGAAACTCCAAAATATTCATTGTTATCAGTTGCTGAAATGATGATCCGAGGAATTGGTTTTTCATTGGTTTCTATTATACAATTGACATTCTCGTCATTGAAAACATTTCCACTAATTACATTGTTAAAAAATAGTGGAGTAGTAGATTTTTTTAGATAACCGCTTGATTCTCCAACGTATAAAAAATTACTTTTATCCAGATAAGCAGCCGTTAAAACTTCAGCTGGGTTCTCTCCTGCGTATGACCATAGGAAGCCATCGGTGTATGAAATGAATATTTCTTCCTCAGTAAATCCAACCAAGTAGCCAAGTTCCGAAGAAATTATTTTTGTGAATTGATGTTTCGGATTTTCAATAAAAGAATTTCCACCATCGAATGAATAAAGAATTTCTCCGTCGTTATTTATGATGATTGCCTTATCATTTGCAATCAAGATGCTTTCAATATTTCTATTTGACTGATAAATCGTATCTAATGTTTGAGGACTTATATTGTATCTAATTAAGAAAGCATCATCTATTATATAGATATTTCCATCACTTGAAAGAAAGGTCTCTCTTTCAAGAAGAAGCTCGTCATGTATTTTAATCCAAGAATCTCCTTTGTCCTCAGATAGCCAAACACCATCACTAAATAGAACTAATTTTTCATTAACATATTTCACATGTGTCTGCCCAAATATAATTGAAACTCCAGCGGGCTGAATTTCAGTCCAATTCATTCCATCATCATCACTTCTAAAGAGTTCGTTTCTTTTCGAGCCCACTGCAAAAAAGGTTGAATTATCTCCTATTGCTAATTCTCGTATTTTATGATCAGAGTCTTCTATTGAAAATTGAGTAAACCCTGCCTCTTTACTATCAGCTCTTAGATATCCCCCACTTGTGCCTAATCGATCATCAAGAAACCCAAGCTTAATGTAAGATCTATCTAATTCATCTTCTTTGATTGAAAGAATTTTGGCTCCATTTTCTTCAGCTAGTATTCCTTGAATATTCGAAAAATCTTTTTCTATGGAGAAGAGATTATGTATTAACCCACTATTTATTGTTGTAAAATATTTAGAATTTACTTTGTCGTAAATTACGATAGCACTTAAAAAGCTATTATTTGGCAATGCTATAGGATGGGACTTCCAGTTGATTCCTAGATCTACAGAACTATAGGCTCCGGTTTGGGTGAATAATACGATTTCCCCATTTTCATGAACAACCGTTTTGTATATGTCTCCAAAGCTTTGAGCTAATAGTATATCTGTCCAGTTATCAACCCCAGAATCCGATATTAGGAGCTCTCTATTTCTTGTTAATAAATATTTGCCACTTGGGTGAATTTCTAATCCATCCATTGGCACATAATTGTTTGGTTCAGAAGCAATTACTATATCGCCATTTTCAGTGTCAATTCTATAAAGGGATTGAGTTCCATCGGTACTAGACATCAATGCCATATATAAATACCCATCAGTGAGGAATTTTGATATAAAGCCATCTATTGATATTAGGGGACCTGTAGCTGGTATTACAGTTATTAATTGCCAGTTTTCTCCATCATCTAAAGATTCCCAAATTTCATTGCTGTCATTAAGAATATAAATATGACCTTCAATATTTATTGCAAATGCCATTATCCTTCCAATAGTAGAAGATTCAATATCAACCATTTTGGAACTACTCGGAGAAAGCTTGGCCAACGTACCGTCATGCAGGAGGTAAAAGCTACCATCAGGAGCATCTTTAATGGTTCTTAGTGCTAAACCATAATCATACGGGTGGAGATTACTTTCAATTCTTTGCCAATTTGCACCTGTATCATTGCTCTTTAAGAGACCTTTGCCATGTTGATTCACCAATATTTCTCCAAAGTCATTTACCTCAAAAATATCTATAGTGCTACTTTTGATGGAATCTAATTCGTTGAATGTGATTATCTGCGAAAAGAGGTTTCCAAAAAATAAAATTCCTAAAACTGATATAAACCATTTCATAAGCTGTTTTTTTAGACTTCTTGAAAATTATTAATTGTTTAGTTCAAATATGAGTCTTTAGTTTCTTGAATAAAATTTCATTTTCATTCGAATGTATCGCAGTTACTTAAATTTTTACATTTAAATATTGCATTTTTGTATCATACATTTTGAAAATTAAATAATGAATAAAGGCAGATTATGGCAAGTTTTTACAAAAATTGATTGGCGAGACCTACGCGAATTGGAAAAATCTGTCCGTTCTCCATGGTTCAATCAGCGTGATTATGTTATAAAGTTATTCGATTATTTGAGAGAATGTAGAGAAGAACTAAAAATTGAACCTGATAAAAACAGTGCCTTTCGGCGAATTTTTCCTAATGAACCAAGTTATCGCGACGAGCGGATGCGCAATGCACAGAGTTTACTACTCAAAGTCATCGAACGATATTTGAAACTAAAAACACTGGAGTCAGATGAGGCGGCAGGACAACTTGCATTGGCGGAAGCTTATCGCAAATTACAACTACAAAAGCACTATGATCAAACGCTTCGATCAGCCGAACAAATTATAGAAAAAGAAAATATTCGAGATGCAGATTATTACTCCAATGCGTACGACTTAGAATTTGAAAAATATCAAGCGCGCTCTGTTCGTCGTCAATTGAAAGAAGTCAACTTGCAGGCAGTTTCTGACAAATTGGATATCGCTTATCTCGCTCAGAAGTTACGGCAAACCTGTTTCTCCATTGCGCATCGTCGTGTTTACTCCACAGCAAATTATGATTTAGGATTGCTGCCACCATTGCTCGAAATTGCTGCTAAAGAAAAGTACCAATTCATTCCCGCCATTTCACTTTACTATCATGGGTATTTCGCGCTGACGCAGCCGAATGAGGAATTTCATTTTAAAAAATTTAAAGAACAGTTATTCGCTTTTGGAAATGAGTTTCCGAAAGATGAGTTGAGAGATTTGTATTTATTGGCCACGAATTATTGCATTAAACGAATGAATGAAGATGCCCCCCAATTTGCTGCTGAGGCGTTGGATTTGTACAAAGAGGCCTTGCAACAGGGAGTTCTATTGTCAGACGGTGTTTTATCACATATCACCTTTAGCAATATCGTAACCATGAGCTTAGTCACTGAAAAATATGAGTTTGCTGAAAACTTCATTAAACAATATAAAAACCAGCTGTCCTCCAAATATCGAAAACCGATAAGCGATTATAATCTTGCTCGCTTGAAATATGAGCGTGGGCAATTTGAAGAAGCATTACCGCTTTTGCAGGCAGAGGTTTACAAAGATTTGCTATTGAATTTAACAGCTAAAACATTGATCGCTAAAATCTTTTTTGAATCGAGCGAATATGATGTCTTATTCTCTCATTTGGATGCGATGAACCAATTTATCCGCCGCAAAAAAGTGATGGGTTATCATCAAGAGAATTTTCAAAATTTCATTTCTTTTTTAAAACGGATTATTGAAATTCCTGATTTTAAAAAGGCGCAACGACTTCAGCTGAAATCAGATATTGAAAATGCTAAAGCTATTGCAGAGCGAAGGTGGTTATTGGAGCAGATTTGAGGATCTCTAATAAAAGACATTTTTTTAAAGATAAAACAAAAAAAGCCTCGCAAGTCAATGACTTACAAGGCTTATGCTTCTTTGAAAGCGGTCCGGACGGGACTCGAACCCGCGACCCCCTGCGTGACAGGCAGGTATTCTAACCAGCTGAACTACCGGACCTTAGAATGATTTATAGGTAGAAAAAATAATACCAAAAATCATATATAATTAACTTCTCGTTCGAAGCGGGTGCAAATGTAACATGGTTTTGTTAAGAGTGCAACCAAACAGTAAAAAAAAATTAAAAAAATTTACCTTGTTCTTATTCATGGCTGCGAATTAGTAATTTCGCGCTTCCTACTAACTAAGCAAAACCGAAAAAACTGACAATATGGTTTTTTTAGAATTTGAAGAACAACTAGAGAGCCTATACGCACAGCTTGAGAAAATCAAGCAAGTGGGCGAAGAGGGAGAAGTGGATGTAGCGCCAATGGTGAAGGAATTGGAGTCGAAAATCAAGGTAAAGCGAAAAGAGATTTACGAAAATCTTACTGGCTGGCAAAAAGTTCAGCTTTCGAGGCACCCTGAGCGACCCTATACGCTCTACTATATTGGAGAGATGTGCCGCAAGTTTGTAGAACTGCATGGTGATCGCAATGTCAAGGATGACAAAGCAATCGTAGGTGGTTTGGCAAATATTGATGGTCAATCTGTTGTAATTATTGGTCACCAAAAAGGAGTTAATACGAAACTCCGCCAATACCGCAATTTTGGAATGGCCAACCCAGAAGGGTATCGCAAAGCGTTGCGATTGATGAAAATGGCCGAGCGTTTCGGTTTTCCTGTGGTGACATTGATTGATACACCAGGCGCATATCCAGGTATTGAGGCAGAGGAGCGTGGCCAGGCAGAGGCCATTGCCCGAAATCTTTTCGAAATGGCTCAACTTAAGGTACCAATTGTTTGTGTGGTAATTGGAGAAGGTGCTTCAGGTGGTGCCATTGGAATTGGGTTAGGTGATAAAATTGCGATGCTTGAGAATACATGGTACTCTGTGATTTCTCCTGAGTCTTGCTCTTCTATCTTATGGAGAAGTTGGGATTACAAAGAACAAGCAGCGGAGTCATTGAAGTTGACTGCAGATCACATGCTTGAATTTGGAATTATAGATGACATCATAAAAGAGCCAACAGGCGGTGCACATGCTGAGCCAGAGGCAATGGCTAAACTCTTGAAAAGATACATCAAAAAAGCAATTGCTGAACTAAGTGAACTATCTGTAGAAGAGCGCATCGAAAAACGAATTGCTAAATATTCTGAAATTGGAAGATTTCAGATTGTTGATGAAAAAGTCAAAGAAAAAGTATAAACAGACATACTATGACACTACTTGCTCGGCTATATCCACCATATCTTAGTCGAAAATTAGTGAATAAGTTAAGTTGAAATAATAAAGTTTTGAAATTAAAATGTTGTTTTTTCAACTTTACTATAAAGAGAAACAAAAGATGAATTTCTTACAAAGACTTAAGAATAAACTTTATTTCAGATCATTAAATAAATCCCTCAACCAAAGCCGCGTTTTACGACTTTCAACAAGTTTGGAGGAAGCAGATACGGTTGGTATTTTATTTAATGCCTCAAATGAACAACAATTGAGCGTAGTGTTCAACTATTCAAAAAAACTTTCCAATCAGGGAAAATCAGTCAATTTACTGGGCTATTTTGACACCAAAAAAGAAGTAGAAGAAGACCGTTTTCCGTTTTTTACAAAAAAGGATATCAATTTTATTGGAAAGCCAAAAGGTGAAAGCGCAGCTCAATTTATGGGGCAACCGTTCGATTTGCTTATCAATCTTTCTGGTCAAACCAACCCTCCTTTTGATTACATCATGGCTTTGTCAAAAGCGTCTTTCCGCGTAGGACCTTCTACTGAAAATACCTATAGCAGCGACTTGATGATTGACACTAAAAATCCAGAGAATTTGGCTAACTTTATTGAACAAGCCGAATTTTTCTTGACCAAAATGACTACACAACATGAACCAATACCCGCTTAGTGGGACAGGCGTAGCACTCGTTACACCATTCAAAAAAGGAGGCGCAATAGACTATACAGCTCTTGAGAGAATTATAGAAAATTGTATTGAAGGAGGCGTAAAATTCCTTGTTTCTTTAGGTACGACGGGAGAAGCGATTACGCTGAATCCTGAAGAATGTAGAGCTGTATTAGACTTTACTTTAAAAGTGAATAATGGCCGAGTTCCAACCGTTGTTGGTTTTTTTGGAGGCAACAATACCACCCACCTTACAGAAAGAATCAAAAATTTTAACTTCGACGGATTCGATTACATAATGTCGAGTAGTCCTTCTTATAACAAGCCATCTCAGGAAGGCATTTTCCAGCATTTTGTGGAAGTGGAAAAAGTGTCGCCGTTGCCGATTATTATCTACAATGTGCCAGGTCGTACTTCTTCCAATATATCAGCAGAAACCACCATTCGTTTGGCAAAAGCTAGTGATAAATTTATAGCAGTCAAAGAAGCATCAGGCGATTTGGTTCAAGCCTCGAAAATTTTAAAATATAAACCTGAAAATTTTGCTGTATTGTCTGGTGATGATGCCTTAACCCTTCCCATGATGGGAATGGGCGCTACTGGTGTTATATCTGTGATTGCTAACGCTTTTCCTTTTGAATTTTCGGAAATGGTGCGTGCAGCTAATGAGGGCGATTATGTAGGTGCGAGACATTATCACGAATTACTTTTAGACATTCATCCCCATCTTTATGTGGATGGCAACCCAGCTGGCATCAAGGCAGCACTGCACCGTATGGAGTTGTGCGAAAACGAATTGCGCCTACCTCTCGTTCCTGTCTCGGTCGATACGTACAAGAAGTTGACAAATGAGATAGAAAATGCAAAAATTGGCAATAAAATCAGCTGATTTTTTATAATTGCAATTTGAAGTTGACTATATTTTCGCTCTAAAGTAAAAGCGGAATGCAAATTTTTGATTTATCATTTTTCAAGGCACTATCATGGATTGCGGCAGGTTGCCTACTCTTCTTGAATGCTTGTGAAAATAAAACGATAGAAACGGAGACAGCCTACCAAAAAGAGAAGCTCCAGACCGTTCCCGAAAAAGTAGATTTCAATTTTCATGTTCGCCCAATTCTTTCTGATCGGTGTTTTAAATGCCATGGTCCTGATAAAAATAAAATCGAAGCAGGTCTGGCTTTTCACACCAAAGAAGCGGCCTTTACTCCTTTAGGAAAAGAAAAAAATCGCTTTGCCATCATCGCTGGTGACCCAGAAAACAGTGGACTGGTTCAACGAATTTTTGATACTGACCCAAATGAAATAATGCCGCCCCCAGAGTCCAATCTGACTTTGAGTGATTATGAAAAAAAGATTCTAAAGAAATGGGTAGAACAAGGTGCAGAGTGGAAAGAGCACTGGGCATTTATTCCACCTGTCAAACCAAAAATACCATCGCCTTCAAATTCTGCGAAAGCACAAAATGAAATTGACTATTTTATTTTGCAAAAACTGGAGGCGCAAAACCAGCCATTTTCCGCGAAAGCGACCAAAGAAAAACTGATCAGAAGAGTCAGCTTTGATTTAACGGGACTGCCGCCCACGCTCGACGAAATTCATGATTTCTTAAATGACAACTCCGCCGACGCTTTAGAAAAGATAATTGATCGAAAGCTCGCCTCAGACGCTTATGCAGAACGAATGACAGCCGATTGGCTTGACTTGGCGCGCTATGCTGACACCCATGGTTATCAAAATGACTTTGCACGTGTGATGTGGCCTTGGCGCGATTGGGTTATTCACGCTTTCGCGAAAAATATGCCTTATGACGAGTTCGTCAAGTATCAACTTGCGGGTGATCTTATGCCTAATTCTAATCTCGAAAAAATCATTGCAACGGGCTTTAACCGCAACCATAAAATTACTTTTGAAGGTGGGGTGATTGATGAAGAATATAGAGTTGATTATGTCTCTGATCGTGCCCAAACATTTGGGATGGCTTTTCTTGCGTTGACCATGGAATGCGCCAAATGTCATGACCATAAGTATGACCCGATTAGTCAAAAAGACTATTTTTCGTTGTTTAGTTATTTTAACAATGTGAAAGAAAAAGGTTTTCCTGGTGATCAGGAAGGTATGACACCAGAGCCTTATGTTACGCTTTCGCAAAAGGAGATTGAATCAATGGCAACTTTCGTCAAAAACCTCGACACCTTACCCAAAATTGAATTGATGGTCATGAAGGAAATGCCCCAGCCTCGCAAATCTTTCATTCTTAATCGGGGGCTTTATGACCAACATGGCGAGGAGGTTTTTCCTCAAACGCCAGAAGCCATTCAAGTATCAAAAAAATATGAACCAAATCGATTAGGCTTGACCAATTGGCTTTTCGATAAAGAAAACCCGTTGACTGCTCGTGTGGCCGTTAATCGCTTATGGCAACAGATGTTTGGAGTCGGTTTAGTGGCCACCTCTGATGATTTCGGGAATCAGGGGTCGCTACCAACTCATCCTGAATTACTTGATTTTTTAGCACTCAAATTTCAGAATGAAGGTTGGGACATTAAAGCAATGCTAAAATACATTGCGTCTTCTGCAACTTATCAGCAATCCGCAAAAGCCTCCAAAGAACTGCTCCGCAAAGACCCAGAAAATCAATTATACGCTCGTGCTCCGCGCCTTCGGTTAAAAGCAGAAATGCTTCGTGATCAAGCGCTGGCGATCAGTGGTTTGCTCAATCGGCAGGTCGGTGGGCCAAGTGTGAAGCCGTATCAACCTCCAGGGATTTGGGCGGAAACTACAGGTGGCGGTGGCGGAAGCACTGCAAAATACATTCCCTCTAAAGGCAAAGATTTATATCGCCGAAGTCTTTATACTTTTTGGAAAAGAACGGTTCCGCCGCCAAGCATGATGACGCTGGATGCTGCTTCTCGTGATTTTTGTACCATCAAACGGCAAGAGACCAATACACCACTTCAAGCATTGGTTTTGCTCAATGATCCACAGATTATTGAGGCGTCGCGAGCGATTGCTGCTAATGCTATGGCAGCGGTAGATACACCAGAAAAAAGAATTAAATATATTTTTCAATTGGTAACTTCTCGCTTGCCAAATGAAGAGGAGGTTGTTTCTCTAATTGAATATTTGGCAGAAGAAAAAAATAATTTTAGAAAAGAACCTGAGCGCGTAAAAGATTATCTATCGATTGGTGAATTTATGCCTGCTCAATCGGATGAAGCGACTCAAAATAGAACAGAACTTGCTGCGTATGCTTTGATGGCAAATGCTATTTTAAATTTAGATGAATCCCTAAATCGCTAACGTAACGTGGAGCGGTGATCCGAGAATGTCGTGTTTGAAAGTCTAAAAATAAACGAATGGGTAAATCTTTAGAAGCTGTCCGAAATTAACTTTTTGAAATTGGTTACTTTGATTTTTAAAAATTAAAATCATCGCGGAGAACCGCTTCGCGTTATGTTTATGAAAAAAATTTTCACAGACCGAGCATTGCACCTCAATCGTCGAGCTTTTCTCTCGAAGTCGGCAACAGGTATCGGGACGGCTGCACTAGCGTCGCTATTTGGAATGAGTTTTTTTTCAAAAAATGAACATGGAGTTGTTGTAGAAAATGGCGGCGGCACCAAAGGAATTTTAGATGCGCTTCATCATCCTGCGAAAATCAAACGAGTTATTTATCTCTTCCAAAGTGGCGGCCCTTCTCAATTAGAATTGTTTGATTACAAACCGTTGCTTAATAAGATGAGAGGAGAAGACTTGCCCGAATCTATACGCCAAGGACAACGATTGACAGGGATGACTTCGGGGCAGAAATCTTTTCCATTGGTGGGTTCGATGTCTGAATTTAGACAGCATGGTCAGCATGGAGCGTGGGTGAGTGATTTGCTGCCTTATACTGCAAAAATCGCTGATGAGATTTGTATCATTAAATCCATGTACACGGAGGCAATCAACCATGATCCAGCAATTACTTTTTTTCAAACTGGTTCGCAACAACCGGGGCGTCCAAGTATTGGTTCGTGGTTGAGTTATGGTTTAGGTTCCGAAAATGAAAACCTTCCTTCTTTCT
The DNA here is from genome assembly GCA_937924495.1 of uncultured Saprospiraceae bacterium. GTDB lineage: Bacteria > Bacteroidota > Bacteroidia > Chitinophagales > Saprospiraceae > JAGQWW01. The sequence continues at coordinate 22,527 of CALDSS010000136.1, read as the reverse complement.
CTGTTTTATTATCTAGAGGCACCGGGCGACCCAATGGTCAGCCGCTTTATTCAAGACTTTGGGGAAATGGATTTTTGCATTCTCTTCATCAAGGGGTACAGTTTCGAGCAGCAAAAGATCCCGTTTTGTATTTGAATGATCCCGCAGGTATTTCACGGAAAAGTCGCCGAAAAATGTTGGATAAATTGAGTGAGTTAAACTCAATGCAATTTGAAGAGTTTGGTGACCCTGAAATTCAAAGCAGAATTGCGCAATATGAGATGGCTTATCGCATGCAAACCTCTGTCCCTGAAGTGATGAATATTGAAAATGAACCCGACCACATTTACCGAATGTATGGCCCTGATTCTAAGACCCCGGGGACGTTTGCTGCCAATTGCTTGTTGGCTCGCAGGCTCGCTGAGCAGGGCGTTCGCTTCATACAACTCTATCACATGGGGTGGGATCAGCATGACAATTTACCGACTGCAATTGTTAAACAAGCAAAGGATGTAGATCAACCCTCAGCAGCTTTGGTAATGGATTTGAAGCAACGCGGATTACTGGAAGATACTTTAGTGATTTGGGGTGGCGAATTTGGGAGAACGAACTATTCGCAAGGCATCTTGACACCGAAAAATTATGGACGCGATCATCATCCAAGATGTTTTACGATTTGGGTAGCGGGAGGAGGCGTTAAGCCCGGTTTGGTCTATGGTGAGACGGATGATTTTGGTTACAATATTACGGACAAACCAGTGCATGTGCACGATTTTCAAGCAACGCTATTACATCTGTTGGGTATTGATCATGAAAAGCTGACTTACAAATATCAGGGAAGACGGTTTAGGTTGACAGATGTGCATGGGCATGTAGTGAAGGATATTTTAACATGATGATTCGACGCAACTTTATAAAGAATACTTCATTTGCTTTAGCAGGTCTTGCACTTGGGAAATTTCCTATGGCAGAGATTGCTAAATATAAAGATGTGATTATTGGCCATAATTCTCATCAGTATAAAATTGATCTGAATTGGGGTGCGCTCAATTCGAATTTCTACCCAGTGAAAGATTGCCATGAGATGGTGCAAGATTCGCGCGGCCGTATTATTTTACTGACGAATCACGTAAAAAATAACATTATAATTTATAGCAATTCAGGGCAGCTTGAGGGAGTTTGGACAACCAATTTGCCTGGAGCACATGGACTAACTTTAAATGTGGAAGGAGGCGAAGATTTTTTATATATAACTGATTCTGAAAAAAATAAAGTTATAAAAACGACGCTTTCTGGGAAACGAGTTTTAGAGCTAAATTTTCCGGAAGGAGAAAAATATTCTGCTCCGAACCAATACAAACCAACGGAAACGGCTGTTGCCGAAAATGGCGATATTTATGTTGCTGATGGTTATGGCGAGCAATGGATTTTGCATTACAACTCAAAAGGAGAATTACTAAATATTTTTGGTGGAAAAGAATATTTTAACAATGCACATGGAATTGCAATTGATAAACGGGATCTAAAAAATCCAACCTTACTCATTACTGCACGTCAGCAAAACAAGCTGAAACGATTTTCCCTTGAAGGAAAATTTCTTTCTGAAATTAATTTACCTGGAGCGTTCATTTGTCGTCCGGTGATTCATGAAAAGGAAATTTATCTGGCTACTATATGGTCTGGCGACGGAGGAGAAGGGACAGGTTTCGTTTCTATTTTAAATGAAAATAATCGGCTGATTTCAGCGCCAGGCGGTTGTGTTCCTTTTTACGAAAATGGAGCATTGCAACCCATGTATCAGGCGTTAAAAGTATTTCATCATCCACACGATGTATGCGTTGATGAAGACGAAAATTTATACGTCGCACAATGGAATTCGGGAGCAACTTATCCCATAAAATTAGTGAGGGTATGAAAAATTTAATGCTGATTTTGTGGTTTTTCTTTTTTGCATTTTCGTGCAAAACGCCGTTGTATATGCCAGGGTATTTCACAAAGGTCAAAACGATTCAATTGGCAAAACCTCTTTTGAAAGTGGATTCTATTTTCTTTCAAAAATCAGCAATAGTGGAGCTTGAGTTGAATCACCCACAGGTAGATTTTCGATTTTCGGATGATGGTTGGGAGGTAAGTTCAGACAGTAAAAAATATGATAAATCATTTAATGTTTCTTCTACTCAAACGATTCGGGCCAAAGCTTTTCACAAAGATTTTTTATCAAGTGAAACGGTTTCAATTGATTTGATTAAAGTCAATTCCCTTGCTGCAAATGCCGAAATTTCAATGAGTCCTCTGCCTTCTGATTCTTACATAGGGGCTGGTGCAAAGACTTTGGCGGATTTCAAAAAAGGGTCAATGAATTTTAAAGATGGGAACTGGTTAGGATTTCAATCTGAGATTGTAACTATTGATTTTGGTTTTTTAAAAAAAGAGAAAATCGAATCAGTTGGAATCAGTTTTTTAAGGAATAATGATGCTTGGATTTTTTCACCAAAAGTCATAGAAATTTGGATTGGAGGAAAAATGGTGAAATCAAAAGAGTTGCCTCCAACCCAAAAAGGAAGAAAAGCTTCCTTTAGTTATGAGCCGATATTTTTTCCTGTCGAACACACAGATCAAGTTAGCATTAAAATTTTAAATTTATCACAAATTCCAGATTGGCATCCTGGAAAAGGAACTCCTCCTTGGTTCTTTATCGATGAGGTATTTTTCAACTTTCGTCAATAAAAAGTATTGTTAATTTCAATGAATTTTTCTCGCCTACATCCCCTTTTCGTGCATTTGCCGATCGGTATTTTGCTCTTCGCAACTGTGCTTGTGCTTTGGCAGGTGGTCAAAAAAACAGAAGAATTTGAAGGTGCTATTCGTTTGGCACTAGCTCTTAGTTTTTTGACTGCTTTGGCAGCTGCGACGACGGGTTGGTTTCTTTCTGAAGAGGGAGGGTATAATGCGGATATGCTTTGGCGACACAAATGGTCGGGCATTTCTTTGACAGTTTTGATAGGCGTTTTGTTTTTTACGCATCGCACAAATTATGCTTTTTTGCAAAAAGTATTCATTCCACTTTTTATGGTTGCAGTTGGGCTTTTAACTTTCACAGGACACCAGGGCGGGAACCTTACTCATGGAGTTGATTATCTATTCTCAAGACCAGAAGACAATTCGATTGTTGTTACAAATATTGAAAAAGCACCAATCTTCCCTACATTCATTGAGCCGATTCTAAAAGCAAAATGCAATAGCTGTCACAACCCATCGAAAGCAAAAGGTGATCTGATTATGACTTCGCAGGCTGGCTTACTGGCTGGAGGTTCTAATGGTTCGATTTTTAATTTCGATTCACCAGCAATGAGTGAATTGCTTCAAAGAATTCATCTCCCCCTCGAAGAAAAAAAGCACATGCCTCCCAAAGGCAAAAAACAAATCACAGACGACGAAGCAAAACTTTTATTATGGTGGATTGAAAATCAGGCATGTTTTAATTGTATTGTTGATTCTTCAAAAAATCGTGCTTCGGTGGCGCCGATTTTAGAAAAGTATAAATCAGTCAATACGAACATCAGTGCGTTGAAAGTAGATTCTGTCTCTGAAAAAATGCTGAGTGATTTGAGGCAATCTGGTATTTCTATATCGCGCCTATCCTCGAATAACCCATTTCTGATCGCCAATTTTTCTGGTAGAGAAGATTTGAATAATTCTATTTTTAAGAAACTAAAAAAGGTTGAAAATAACGTGGTAGAATTGAATTTGTCTAATTCGAACTTTGGAGATGACCTTGTTCGTTATTTGTCAACTATGTCTCACTTAAAAAAGGTGCAATTGCAAAATACGCTCATTACTGATGAAGCCATTCAATCTTTGGAGCATTTGAAATATTTAGAATCACTCAATATTTATGGAACTAAAGTAACGGGTGGTTCTATTAAAATTTTGAAGGAAATCGCTTCTTTGAAAAATCTTTTTTGTTGGCAAACTAAAATTTTAAAGTCTGAAATTGAAGTGTTGCAAAACGAAAGACCAATGCTTTCTGTTTTATATAAAATAGATGACTCTATCTTCGGAAGTACAAGGTTAAATCCACCTCGAATATTTGTCGATAGACAAATTTTTAATGATTCCATTGCAATAAAACTTAAGAGCGAATTTGAAGACACACGCATTTATTACACCCTTGATGGAAGTGAACCTGATACTTTATCTTCACTCTACGTGGATAGTTTCTTTTTGAACAGGTCAGCTACACTAAAAGCGATGAGTGAGTTGTCTGGGTGGTCATCGAGTATAATTGCAGAACGACAGTTTGTGCATTCGAAGGCTCAATTTTTGCATGGTGAACTTTCGATTGCACCAGCTGAAAGTTATCAGTCAAAAGGTGTTGAGTCATTGTTTGATTTTCAGAAAGGTTCGGAAAATTTTTCAGATGGCAATTGGTTGGGTTGGCAAGGAAAACATGCTACTGCTACTTTGGAGTTGGCCGAAAAACAGGTGATTCGGAAGGTGTATGTAAGCTCAATTTCATCACCAAATAGTTGGATATTTTTTCCAAAAGGAATAAAGGTCTATACTTCTCTTGATGGTAAAAATTTTGAGTTGAGTAAAGAGATTAGCGTGCCACCAACACCATCTGAGGCATTAACGGAATTGAAATTTTTTGAAATCGATATTGAACCAAAGGTGTCGAAATTCCTAAAAGTTAATTTAATAAGCACACTTAAAAATCCAGATTGGCATCCATCTGCTGGTGAGGAATGTTGGTTATTTGTGGATGAGATTTTGGTGGAGTAAGGAATGTATTCAAGCGTATTTTTAATCGCTGCTCAGAGATGTTTTAGTAAACATTCCCTTCCTCGGCAATTCGAAATCCCTTTCCCAAAATTTTCTTCCTTGCCTCCGAATCTGCCTGCAATGCTGGATTCGTATGATTGAAATGAATGAAGTGCACTTTCGCTTTTTCCGCTTCAGGAAGATTTTCAAAAACCTTCATGCTTTCTTCAATAAACGGATGTGGAATCTGACTCATATCCCTTCCTGGTATTTCTCCATTTTCATAAAAGGTGCCATCCAAAAAAGCGATATCAACTTTGGCAATTTCTTCAATAATGTTTCGCTGCCACAAATGCCATTTATCAATGTCTGGAATGAATAGGTAAGATTTTTTCGGAGTGGAAATTTTATAGCCAACCGTTTCTGAAAATTCATCGCGATGCGGAACTCGAAACGGACTAACGGAGAATCGCTCATTTAAATTGATGGTAGTGTCTGCTGATAGATTTTGCAGCTCAATATTTTTAAAATCAACCAACTGACTCCATGGCCCATTTTCTGAAAGGAAAGTTCGCATACGCGGCATGGCAAAAACGGGCATGCCTTTGGCGCCCATGACTTCGTGCCCCAAATGCATAAGACCCGTATAATGCCCAACATGCGCATGGGTCAGAAAAATGCCAGCCAAATCCGAGTCAGGTGCGATGTCTTGAAAATGGTTCATTTGAAATTTAATATCAGGCGTTGCTTCAAATAACCAAAACTGGTTTTCGAGCGAATCAAAGAGCGCAAGGCAGGTGGCGTGACGACGCAATGAAGGGGTTTTCCAAGCTGCTTTGCAACAATTTTTTTTACAATCTGCTTGCGGAAACCCAGCGTCTTGAGCAATGCCCAGCACAACCACTCCTGATTTAAGTGGCTGATTTACAGCTTCTTTTGTTGTATTTTTGCAACTAAATACATTCACCAAAGTCAAAAGCAATAGCCATTGATATCTCATTTGAATTGATTTTACCGCTAAAATAGCTTTAGTGGTCGAAAACAAAAGAGATAATCATAGAATGCTTTTAATTTTGGGACAGAAGTGATTTTAATCTTTCAGCTAAGTTTAAACAACTTCATAGAGAAAATCAGAACTACACAGATGATAATTGACGCTATATTTTTTCTTACCGTTTTGGGGGGCTTTTGGTCCGGGTTTTCACGTGGGATTATCAAAACGGTGATGTATTTATTCGCTTCGTTTTTTGGATTTATTGTGGCAGTGAAATTTGCACCTGCGGCTACCGATCTGTTGACACAACTTTTCAAAACCTCATCTCCGCTGATGTATTTGTTGGGTTTTATTACTTGCCTTGGCTTGACCATTGTGGCGATTCAACTTTTGGCAAAAGGTCTCGAAGGTATCCTCCAAACTGCTCGAATCAACATCATCAATAAATTTTTTGGAGGCGTATTGATGGCTGCAATATTTGTTTTATTTTACAGTATAATGTTGTGGTTTGCAGATATGTCTCATCTGATTACGGATAAGACAAAAACTGAATCTGCAACCTATAAGATTTTAGAACAATACCCCGGACAAGCAAAACAGATCTGGGCAAGGGTCCAACCTACCTTTGAAGATTTCTGGAATCAATCTCTTGATTTTATTGATCAGATGGAGGATAGCTCTATTCAGCGCAACGACTCTGAGCCTAATATTTATGATTTGGAGGATGATGAAGGTGAGCCTTCTTCAGATGAGTTTTAGAAACTGAATTTTGTCCAAGCACTTAAGTAGTTCACGAAAAAAATTAAGAAGTAATTCGAAAATTGTTTTTGACCAATTTTTTCTTATTTAAAAAATTCATCTTTTCCTTGATTCAAAAAAGTATTTTCTTGCGAAGACAGAATGTTGCGGGAATCGAATTAGTACGCCAATAAAAACTCCATTTTAACTTTCACTTTCTCGGCAGAAGGAATCATGGTTTGCTCCAATGTACTATTCAATGGAATGGCTGGCATATTTTCAGAACCAAGCGTCATGACTGGTGCATCAAGCGAAGTAAAACATTGTTCCTGAATCAATCCACTCAGGCTGCGAGCGAAGGAATTATTGGAAGGTTCCTCTGTAACGACGAGGCATTTATTTGTTTTTCTAACGGAGTTGAAAATGGCTTCTTCATCCAGCGGATGTAAAGTTCTCAAATCAATAATTTCTACCTGATTTTTGAAATCTTTTGAAGCATTCAATGCCCAATGAACGCCCATTCCATAAGTAATCACAGTCATTGCATTTTCTTCGTTTTCAGAAACAGATTGAACGACATTCGCTTTTCCGAAAGGTAAAATATAATCCTCAGATGGCTCGACAGTTTTGGCCATGTCTGTCCCAGGCACTTTTGACCAATACAATCCTTTATGTTCGAAAATTACGACTGGATTAGGATCATGATAAGCTGCCTTCATTAGTCCCTTGAGATCCGCGCCATTGCTTGGGAAAGCGATTTTTATACCTCGGATATTGGTAACGACTGATTCTACACTTGAAGAATGATAAGGACCACCACTTCCATAAGCGCCAATTGGCACCCGCAAAATCATACTCACTGGCCATTTCCCATTAGAAAGATAACACGAGCGACTCACTTCTGTAAACAATTGATTGAGTCCTGGCCAAATGTAATCGGCAAATTGAACCTCCACAATTGGTTTCAAACCAACAGCAGACATTCCGACAGTAGAACCAACAATAAATGCTTCTTGAATTGGCGTATTGAAAACGCGATCGTCTCCGAACTTTTGAGCTAAGGTTGCTGCTTCACGAAAAACTCCACCGAGCCTTCCTCCGACATCCTGTCCATAAAGTAGGCACTCTTTGTGTTCTCTCATCAATTCTTCCACAGCCAATAAAGCACAGTCAACCATGACCACTTTATCAGCGCCTTTAGGAGCACGTTCGCCTTGCTCTTCGGTAATTGGAGTTGGCGCAAAGTCATGCGTAAATAAATCTTCCGGTCTCGGGTCTTCGGTGTTTTGTGCAGCTTCAAAATCACTAAGCACAGTTGCTTTCGCTTCCGCCTCAATGGCCTTGATGGCTTGAGCAGTGAAGCCTGCTGCTTTCATTTGTTTCCGTATAACCGGATATGGATCGCGACTTCGCGCCTCCTCCAAGTCGTCGCGGTACCACTCCATTCTCACACCAGAAGTGTGGTGATTAAGCAGTGGCACTTTTGCGTGTATTAAAAAAGGTTTTCTTTCTGTACGAATATATTGAATGGCTTTTTCAACAGCCAAATAAGATTCAGTAAAATTGGCACCGTCGATGCTCAAGCATTCGATTCCTTTAAAGCCCTGAATGTATTCAGAAGCATCTTGCGCGCGTGTTTCTTCTGCATTAGCTGAAATGTCCCATCCATTGTCTTGCACTAAATATAAAATTGGCAACTGTTTCAGCGCAGCCATTTGAAAGGCCTCGGCAACTTCTCCTTCTGTAACCGACGCATCACCCAATGAACAAACTGAAATTGGCAAATCTCTATCATCAATGCCCAATTGCTCTTTATACCAAAATCCTAAGGCGACACCCGTAGCAGGAATGGCCTGCATACCTGTCGCTGATGAATTATGAGGAATCTTGGGCTTGTCCTCGTCTCTCAAACTTGGATGTGAATAATAAGTCCGTCCGCCTGAAAATGGATCATCTCTTTTTGCCAACAATTGCATCATCAAATCAAAAGGTCGCATACCAATCGACAACAACATCGCATCATCTCGATAATATGGAAAAGCATAGTCCTGTGGCTTTAATTGAAGGCCAGTGGCAATTTGGATAGCTTCGTGTCCGCGAGAAGTGGCGTGAACATATTTAGAAACCATTTTGAAGTTCTCCTCAAATAGCTCCGTCATTGCTTTGGCGGTACAAAGCAAGGAGAACCCTTTCTTTAAAACCTCTTTTGAAACTTTAGAACCTCCCTTTTTTGAAGAACCTTTTCTTTTTACCACTTCGTGTGCCATTGTGTAATTTTGATTAGAGCCGGAGAGCTTAGAAGTTGTTATTTTCTAAAAAATAAATTCAAACACCTTCTCATGCAAAACTAACGATTGATAGTTGTGGAAACAAGTAATAAGGTGAGCAATGGTAGAAAATCGACGTTAAATCACTATTTATCAGGTATGAAAATATTAGCGAACCAAAAGTACATCTCCTGAAATTGTTTCTTCTTTTCCATTTCGTTGGTTTTGGTATTTGAAAATCAAAACATAAACACCTTCACTTGCTTTTTCGTTGTCGAACATTCCATCCCATGCAAAAGGAGCATTATTGGTTTCAAATAATTTTCCTCCCCAACGATTATAGATTTCTAAACTTAGACCAGAAAAGTCTTTTCCAAGGGGTTCTGCAAAATCATTGATTCCATCATTGTTTGGACTAAAGGAATTTGGGATGTAAACATCTACCTCACAAGGAGTGATCTTCAATTCAAAATTTTCTTCAACTCGACAATTTTCAATTTTTGCAGAAATTGTATAATTACCTGCCGAGTTGAGCTCAAAAGTAGACCGAGGTTCGTTTGAGCTATTTAGAAAGAAACTATCTGTATAGCTGCTGATTGGCTGAAGAATAATTGGTAAAAAATCCTGACAAATACTTGAGTCGTTTGGTAATTCAATTATTTGTTCAGGGTACTTTTCTTCGAAAGCAGTTAGCGAAATTTGATCGTTTGCTGTGCAAAAACCATCAGATACCTCTACTGAATATACCCCTGAATTGGAAACAGAAATGCTGGAAGCAGTACTACCATCTTGCCATTCAAAACTTTTAAGCGGACGAGTAGCAGATGGAGAAAGCACTAAAGTGTCACCCTCGCAAATCAATTGATCTTCACCTAATAAATTGCCTAAACTATCAGGCAACACAGTTAAATTTCTAGTAAAAAACTCAGAGCAACCCAGTAACCATATTTCTTGCTCAATTTGATAAGTGCCCGGCTCAGTGAAATTATATTGCCAAGCGGCATCATTGATTGCTATGTTGGTGTTTTGACCCGTTATTGTCCATTCTACAGCATGCGCGAGGAAATTGTAGAGACTATCAGGGCGCAAAATTGTACCTCGACAAATAGTGTCTGGTAACGTAAAGTATGGATTAGGAGGCGCAGGTGTACCACAATAATCTTCTGTAGAAGTGGTAAAAGGAGTAATGGTTGCTGTATAACTACCGAAAGTATCTGCTGGCTCACGAATCCAGTCCCAACGTGTGTAAGGAATATCTATATCGAAAAGTGTGAGACAAGCATCAAACTGAGGGCAGCTTTCAATATCTCCATTTGGATCAGCTTTTGCAAAAAGTGTGGCTTCTTCAGAAGTGCCATCTGGGAAATACCTGCGAGGACTTAAAAAATAAATGGAACCATCCGAGCCAATCTGAATCTCTGGATTATAAAACGAATAACCCCGATGCCAAAGTAAATTGCCATTTGTATCTAATTTACCTACAATGACGGGTAAATCTCCGTCTGTATTGTAAACGAAAATTACATCTCCATTGGGGAAAACTCTATGTTTTAAACCTTCATAAGGGAAATTTTCAGCGAATAGTCTTTTTGCCCAGACGAGATCAAGGTTGGAGTTGAATTTGGCGATGAAGGGTTTTCTATCATATTGATTATTCACAAGAAGGGTCCTATTTACTCCTAATATATAGGAATTACTATTGTCATCTATTCCAATGTTTTGCTCAAGTAAAAACTGTATGCTATCGTGATTCTTATCAATAACTATATTATTCAAAATTTCACCAGAGTTGGACATTATTGCTAAACCCTGCCTGCCATTTAAATTTTCATCTACAGTGAAAAAAGTTAATGCAATTTTACCATCTGGATATTCTGCTATTTCTTCTATAGCAAAGCCAATTTCTTTACTTGTTGCCTCCAAAAAACTATATGACCAAATAGAGTTACCAGTGTAAAGATCAAAGGCAGCTACTCCACTCTTAAGACCGTTTAAGTGTGTATCTTTAGTAAATATTTGTGAAAGAACCATTTTGCTTTTTTTAGCTATCATGCTTGGAAGAGGAGAGCCGAAATCAATGAAAGCAATTTTTTTAGACCAATAAGTATTTAAATTTAGATCAAAGCAAAAAATACCTGGTGTTAAATTTTGGTCATTAGAAAAAGGACCAAATGAAACCAGATTTATATCTCCTTTTCTATCAAAAAATTTATATCCAAATGTTAAATTAACTGAATCAATTTTTATAGAATATCCTGAAATAACTTCGCCTTGAGTAGATAAATTTACTATTTTAAAATGTTCATTTGGTCCGCTAAAGCCTATCATGTCTAAGAAAGTAACCTCATTATTCATGTCGCCTTCAAAACTATAGTTAGGTACTTCAAATTCATAGTCAATTGTTTTTATAAATGAATTTTGTCCAAATATTTGAATGATTTGAAAAAAAAGAATAAAGACTCCTAAAAATTTCATGTGACTACAAATTTATCTGAAAGATTTGTGCAAAAAAGTAAGTCTTACTTTTTTGCACAAATCAAAATTCATATTATATATCCAGTTTATGGACAATTAGGATGGCAATCAGGAACATCCTCCCTTACATCGCAATCTTTTGGAATATCTATGGCGAAAGCTCTAGAATTTCTAAAAAGCCCATTTGAATCTTGTGGCACTCCATTTTCCCACTCAAAAGTAAAATATTGAGGTGGAAAATATCTCGTGCTACCATCGGCATTAACTCCTGTACAAGTAACTACTATCGTAATTATTGGATTAGTGTCTAAATCTGGAATTAGAGTGATGAAGATAAAACGATCATCTCCAGGAACAAAAACAGCAGAAGTAACATCTCCAACAGGTGCTCCAATACCTATTCCACCCCCTAGTTTATCCAATTGTAATGGGTTAGATGGGTCAAAAATACCTACCTGCCAGCTTTGAAAAGGATTAATATCAGTAGCTGAAAAAGGGGTTAAAGTACAAGAACAATCATCATTTGTTCTTTCGGAAATAATAGTGCTTTTAGGAGCAGATTTATTTATTTCCAGCATCTGCTCCTTCCCACAAGAAAAAGCAGCAGTAATAAAAAGAAGAGAAAACGAAATTTTTAGAAGTGAGGCTTTACTCCCCCCCCCTTAAAAGTGAATTTAATGTTTGAAAATAATCGGTTTTTAGAAAATTTTTCATAATGAAAAAAATAGTGTTAGTTAAAAAAATAGCTTTAGATAAATCAGTGGTGTATGATCTCAAATCCACTTTGTTTTGGTCATCCGCTCAGCGGATAAGGGGCTGATTTTTTTGGAGGATTAGCTCAAATATTTATTTTCCGGAAAAACTAAAATTTCAAAAGTCTCAAGCCCTGTTTTATAGAAGGGCAAAATGTTTTTTAATCCATTACCCCGATTTCACCTAAATTTTTAAAATCATTCACAAGTTAATAGATTGTTTGAGATTAGCAAAAGAAATGTTTGTAAATTTGAAACAATTGAATTTTGTCAACACTTATCAGCGACTTACGCATTAAAGATTTCGATTTTATTATAAAAAATAATAAATCATTATTTTTTTGATATAAAAAAACCCACAAAGCGTAAAGCTTTGCGGGTCAAGTTATTCCTTATGAATCTTACACATTGCACAAGGAATTTTTGCCTCCTATTTCCTATTCTTCACATCTTCCAAATACCGTTCCAATTCGATCTCGTCGTAAACTAAAACTTCACGAGGCTTACTTCCATTTGCAGGGCCGACGATGCCCAGTGCTTCGAGTTGATCCATTATTCTTCCGGCTCTATTATAGCCTAATTTCATTCTTCGTTGTATCATAGAGGTACTACCATGCTGACTTTGAACAATGAGTCTGGCAGCAGCTTCCCAATTGTCATCCAAATCTGCTAATGATAGTTTGGTGTTGCCAATTTCTGCATCATCACCAAAATACTCAGGCAACAAATATGGCTCAGGGAATCCACGTTGCTCAGAGATAAAGTTGAGGACTCTTTCTACTTCTGGCGTATCCACAAAGGCACATTGTAGTCGAACAATGTTTCCACCTACAGAAAGTAGCATATCTCCTCGTCCAATCAATTGGTCGGCACCACCTGCATCAAGAATGGTTCTTGAATCTACTTTTGCACTTACTTTATAGGCGATACGCGCTGGGAAGTTGGCTTTGATAACCCCTGTGATAATATTTACAGAAGGACGTTGCGTGGCGATAATCAAGTGAATTCCTACCGCACGAGACAATTGCGCCAAACGACCAATCGGCAATTCAATTTCTTTACCAGCAGTCATAATCAAATCTGCAAACTCATCAATCACCAAAACGATGAATGGTAAGAAGCGATGACCATTATTCGGATTCAATTTACGCGCAACGAATTTTTCGTTGTATTCTTTGATATTTCTTGCTTGCGCTGCTTTGAGCAAATCGTAACGCTGCTCCATTTCGATAGTCAAGGCGTTGAGCGTATAAACTACTTTATTCGTTTCAGTAGTAATTGGCTCATCTGCTCCAGGTAAGAAGGTCAGGAAGTGACTTTCTAATTTTGCATACGGGAAAAGCTCTACCTTTTTCGGGTCAACCAAAACCAGTTTTACCTGAGATGGGTGCTTTTTGTAAAGCAAGGACATCAATACCGTATTGATACCAACCGATTTACCTTGACCCGTAGCACCGGCAATCAGCAGGTGAGGCATCTTTGCCAAATCTGCTACAAAGACTTCGTTTGCAATTGTTTTTCCAAGCGCAATAGGCAAGTCCATTTTTGCTCTTCGGAACTTTTCTGATTCTAATACTTCTCGTAGCGAAACGATTTGAGGATTTTTGTTTGGAACCTCAATACCGATAGTTCCACGACCCGGAATAGGAGCGATGATACGAATACCCAATGCGGAAAGACTCAGGGCAATATCATCCTCTAAGTTCTTAATTCTGGAAATACGAACACCAGCAGCAGGTACGATTTCGTAAAGTGTAACGGTTGGCCCAATGGTCGCCCTAATCTTTGTGATTTCTATTTTATAATTGAGAAGCGTCTCAATGATTTGATCTTTGTTTTGCTCTAACTCCGCTCTGTCAATTTCTACTTTTTGTCCTTCATAATTTTCTAAAAGTGACAAAACTGGGTTTTCGTAAGAACTTAACTCCAAGGTCGGGTCGTAAGGCTCGGAGTGATTTTCATTTTCTTGTTGAATGCTTGGAGCCGATGTTGGCAAGGTAGCATTGTCAGGATCATCAGGAGAAGTTTCTTTGATCTCCAATGCGGCTTCTCCTGCTTTTAGAGCTTCTGCTTTTTCTCCAGGTTTTCTATCACCGCCCAATTCAAAAGATCGTTGGCCTTCTTTTTTCTCAGGAGTAGCCTCTGGCAAGTCTCCTTCCAATTTGGCACTTCCTGGGCGTAAAGTATTTGCAGCTCCAGCAGCTACTGCGGTCGCTCCTGCAACGGCTGTTGCGGCTGCGGCGGCTGGTTTTATGGCAGGTGCAGGTTTTCTTCTATATTTTTTGTAAAGGAGATTTTCAAACCAATATTTGGTATCTGCCCATGCTTTTTGAGGGGTGAGGTCATTGAAATTCGGATTGATGTTCCAAATGATAATTCCTGCTAAAACAAAAATAAAAAGGAACATCAAACCAATCACTCCAAGGAAACTTTGTAGCCAACCACTGACGGAATCACCAAAAGCTCCTCCCCAAGGAAACTCTGAATTAGGGGTTACGAAACCTAAAAAGATAGAAGAAAAAAGTAAGATGAAAAACCAAGTTCCCAAAAAGCTATATCTCGTTGAGAGCGGTTTTCTTTGAACTTTATCAAAACCAAGAATAGATAATACGAATACGAAAATAAATGAAGGCACTCCAAAGCCCCAATAGAAGAACATATTGGAAACAATGGCTCCTAAACGTCCGAGCCAATTGGCCATGTCCAAATCCTGAAATAAAAGTTTGCCTGAAAATCTAAGTACTCTATCTTGATCAATGTGCCAAGTGAAGAGGTAGGAAAAAAATGCAATAAAGAGATAGAATGCTACAAATATCCAGACGATGCCAAATAATTTGGGCACTCGCTCATCATTGATTCCCAATCTTAATCTTAGCTGTCCCTTCTTTTTCTTTGCAGCTGCCATTTATAAATTCTTTTGGAGTCGATTCTACGTTATTGGTCTTTGTTCTGAAATAATTTACATACAAATTATTTCAGAACAAAGACTATTTTAGAGCAGATGAACTCTTGAGTTTTCCCTAAACTACAAATTTATGGATTCTTATCGGCTAAATGGAATTTGCTAGAGGTTTTTGTATAGTTTAATAGGGTTAATACTTTGATTATCAGGTTTTTAGATATTGAATAATTTTTTAGAAAGGCGTTTTGCGGTAAAATGACAACATATTACTAAAAAAATGAATCTTAAATACTTCCCACCGTTTTCTTAAAAACCCCTACCGTTCCAACATTATAGGATTTTTCAAATTGCATTCTTACTTACATTTACAAGACAGAAAGTTTCGAATATAAAAAGAGTATGAATTTTACACCACAAAGACCACTATTTGAATTAGTCGTTCAATATGAAACCTCTACAAGGGTAGGGGAAAATAGGTTTTATAATCAAGATGATTATAATCGATTGCTCGATTATTATGAGCTCGAATGGTTGTATAATCAAGGGCTTGAGGTGGTAGATGAAGCGATAGAATTATACCCATACACGGTAGAATTTCTGTTTCGAAAAGTACATCTTTTTATCTTTTTAGAAAAACCAGAACAAGCACTCAGAGAACTGAGAAAAGCTGAGGCTATGGTGCCGGGTAGTTTCGACTTAAAATTACATAAAGCGTGGATCTTGGCAGACCTCGAACAATTTGATGAGTCTGTTGAAATCCTTTATGAACTTCAAGATTCAATAATTAATAAACAAGACTTGAGCCTAGTTTACTTTTATGAAGCACTGGTTCGAGAACGCAAAGGCGAAATGAACAAGACTTATCAAACACTAAAAAGAGCTATCGAGTTGGACCCAACCAATACCGAAGCTTTAGAGAAAATGTGGTGGTGTATGAACCGCCTATGTTATCAGGAGAAAAACATTGAACTATTTAAAAAAGTAGTTGACCATGACCCTTACTCCTGGTGGGGATGGTTTAATTTGGGTACAGGTTTGGAATACGGCTGTCGCTATAGGGAAGCGATTGAGGCATACGAATTTGCCATGGTCATTGATGAGACCAAGGATATGGCCTTCCGTTATTGTGCAGAGGTTTGTTTCAATACCAACCAGTATGAAAAAGCATTAAGGTATTTTGAGGAATGTGCTCGAAAATTTAATGCGGATGCGGATATGTATCTCAAAATAGCGGTTTGCTACGCCAAACTAAATAAGATTCCTGCAGCCAAAAAATTCCTTTTCATGGCGATTGATGAAAATGAATTTAACGAAGAAGCTTATTTTCAATTGGGAGAGTGTTATCAGCGTGAAGGTGATTTTAAGAATGCGCTATTGCATTATAAAAAAGCCATTAATCTGTTTCCGCTACGAGAAGAAATCTTCAGAGGTTTGGGGCAGACCTATGCCAAAATGGGTAAGCCAGAGCATGCACGCAAATACTTCAATCGAATGATTGAAATTGGTCCTGACGTTTTAGAAAATTGGACTACTTATATTGAGTTCTTATATCAGATCAATGAATTGGAAAAGGCACTAGAAATGGTGGATAAGGCCTCTACCTATCATAGTTGTTCTTCTTTAAAATATTATAGAATTGCTTATCAGGTAGTAATGGGTAGAGTTTCAGAAGCACTCTATTACTTAGAGGAGGTTTTGTCGGAGGATTTTGGCAGTCACCGTTTCCTTTTTGAAGCAGAACCACGATTGTCTAAGATGACAGAGATTACTGATTTTATCAATAAATTTGAGAAAGAGAAATTGTCAGTGTACTAAAATATTAGTTTTTGTATAAAAAAGATTCTTCAAAAAGGCTGCCTTGCAAAAGGTGGCTTTTTTTCTTTGCCCTATGGCATATTTTTTGTGACTTTGTGTTAGCGCCCACCTTTAGGAATGATGAAAAAATAAATTTTCATTCTTAACTGTTTCTTTTTACTTCACTCTGCGTTGACAAAATCCTCATTTAGCTATGGCTAAACTCCGGTTTTGTCGCCTTGATTGAAGCAAAAATAACCTATCCAAGAAAGTCAATTTATTTCTACACCATTCCTTATTGTGCCCCCTGTCACAAGTCTGAAAATAACCATGTTACCAAACAAACTACACATTCCATTCATAGCATGTCTTGCTATTATTCTCCTTTTCTCCAATTGTAGAACAGATCCTAAGAATGAAGTTGCAAAAAATCCAAATGAGTTTTCTATCGAGGAACAAAGTTTGATCGGGAATAAAATTGCAAATTTCATTGATACCAATCCCGTTTCCTTTTCTGTTTTGGATGAAAACGATCCAGCAAATCAACAAGTGTATCAGTATCTGAGAGATTCCATTTTTAAAGTGGTTATCAATACACATGCAGTTGATAGACGACTTGATTTAGATTGGAAAATAAATATTATCCATGATGATAATGAGCGCAATAGCTTTGTTCTGCCAGGAGGAGAGCTTTTTATTTATACTGGTCTTTTAAAATTTTTGAATAATAACGCTGAATTGATGGGAGTGATAGCACATGAGGTCGCTTATGCAGATGGAGATTGGGTAGTAGAGAATCTTATTAACCAATTTGAGGGTCGTTCTTTAGATGACATTCTCAATGATAGAGATCCAAGAAAACTAGAAGAAATAGCGGAGTATTTTAAGATTATGGGTTATGAGCGGGAAGCAGTAATTCATGCTGATACTTTTGCGATGAATTTAATTTGCCCATTTCGATACGATCCTTCAGGCTTGAAAAATGTATTGGAACGTGCCAATAATGATCTTAATGAATTTAAGTGGATTCAAACTAAAAGCCCTGATGCTACAGTAAGAATGGCGGTAATTCAAGAATTTATGAACCGCAATAATTGTAGTGCTGGAAGCAGTATCACGCTAGGAGATTCTTACGCAAGATTTAAACGCCAACTGCCTTAATATTTTCATGAGCATACATAGCTGCTCCGATGATTCCTGCATTGTTTTGCAAGGTGGCCGGAATTACTTTTGTATCAACTTTAATGAATTCAGAAAACTGATTGAATTTTTTTCCACCACCACCACCAAGAATGACAAGATCTGGATTAGCAATTCTTTCAAGGTGTTTTAGATATTCATTCCAGCGTTTTCCCCATTGTTTGTAGCTCAATTCATCACGCTTTCTAATGGAGTTGGCCGCGTATTTCTCAGCAATATCTTTTTTAAAAAATACATGGCCAAATTCCGAATTTGGAAGCAATTGTCCGTCTAAAAAGAGCGCGGAACCTATTCCTGTACCGATAGTTAAAAAAAGTACGACACCCTTCTTACCTTTACCTGCGCCAAATCTCAAAGCAGCAATGCCAGCAGCATCCGCGTCATTCGTAACTTTTACAGGCAAATCAATTGCCTTTGACAGGACTTTCTCAACATTGGTCAAATACCAATCTTTATGAATATTTGCAGCACTGTGCGCTACTCCTTTTTTTATAATTGCTGGAAAACCAACTCCTACTCTTCCCTTCCAATCAAAGTGATTAATTATCTTCTTTACAGTTTGAGCCACTGCTTTTGGAGTTGAGGGTTGAGGCGTTTCTAACCTAAAGCGTTCTGTCAAAAACGCACCGGTGGTAATGTCAACGATGGCCGCTTTGCAACCACTTCCTCCTATATCCAAGCCCAAAACTTGATTCTTTACTTCTTCGTTGTTTCCTCTCTTTTTGACCATTTTTTTTAATTATTCTTTTTAACTCGAATTTTCATAGACACATCTTCCGTTGGGCGATCTCTACCGTCTTTGGCTACTTTAGCGATTTTGTCAATTACATCCAATCCTTTTACTACTCTCCCAAAAACGGTATAGTCTTGATCCAAAAATGGAGTTCCTCCCAATTCCAAATATTGTGCTTTTAGTTCTGGTGGATAGCGAAAGCCTTTTCTGCTTTCATTCATTGATAACTGCTCCGCAGAAACAGGCTGACCATGCACAATGTAGAATTGTGAACCAGATGATTCTTTTTTAGGATTATTGGTTCTGGCGGCTGCCAGCGCACCTTTTACATGCCCAAGATTATCTACAAATTCAGCAGGTATTAGATAACCCGGGCCACCCATACCCAATGCTTTACCAGGTTTAGCATTTTTTGACTGCGGATCACCACCTTGAATCATAAATCCATCAATGACACGATGAAAAAGTAAGCCATCATAAAAACCATCTTCTACCAACTTCAAAAAATTATCTTGATGCTGAGGTGTTTCATTAAACAACTCAATTTCCATTATCCCGAAATCTGTTTCGAGTACTACTAAGCAGATTTCTTTTCCTTCCACGGTTATGGTTTTCTCTACTTTCGAGGTTTTCTTTCCCTTTTTTGCATTCAAAATAACCGTGTAAGTACCAGGAGTTGAATAGCTATGATCTGGAGAGGCATCGCTTGACGAATTCCCATCTCCAAACTGCCACTCATAACTCTCTGCCTTTTTAGACTGGTTATTGAACTTGACGTTTGAAGATTTTTTCTCCGCTTGTTGATAAGTGAAATTCGCAATTGGCTTGGCACAACTCGCCAGCATTAATACGATTCCAAAACCTAAAATTATATTACGCATGGGTTGAATTCTTTTTTCTATTTAATATTACTCTAAAATTCGAACTTTCATTTTCACATCCTGCAAAGGACGATTACTGCCATCTTTTGGCAATTTGACAATTTTCTCAACTACATCAGCTCCTTCCACCAATTCTCCATAAACGGTATAATCCATATCCAATTGAGGAGTACCACCTTTTTCTTTGTACAATTTTCTTTGCTCAGGGCTATAGGTGATATTTTTCATTTTTTGAAAATTATCTAACTGTAGGTCAGTTTGGGGTTTGCCGTGAACGATGTAAAATTGAGAACCAGAAGATTCTTTTTGTGGATTGTTATTTCGCGCAGCTGCTAATGCGCCACTGATGTGCGGTGCACCAAATTCAGCAGGAATAGTATAACCCGGCCCACCCATTCCTAATTGTTTGCCAGCAGGAGCACCTTTGGAATCTGGATCGCCTCCCTGAATCATAAATCCATCAATGATTCTATGAAATAATAAATCATCATAAAACCCTTCTTTGGCTAATTTGACAAAATTATCTCTATGTCCAGGGGTGCTATTGAACAAACGAAGTTTCATGTTTCCATACTCCGTCTCTACCATTGCATAAGTATAACCATCACTTGAGTTGCAATTAGACAAAGAAAAAACGAGTGCAAAAGCGAATAAAAGACCGTAGATATTTTTCATTCTAAAACTGTTTGAAATATTCGATGACTTTGGTTTTTAATAAAACCTCTTGGTTTTTGAGTCCTTTTACGTCAATATTACGGCTTGGTTCCCAATGTGGCCAACCGTCCTGATCAATGCCTTTAAAACTAAAATATCCTTCTTCACTTAGTAGGCGACAGATAGCGATATGCATCAAATCTTGTTTTTCTTCTTTGGTATAATTCTCTCTCAATTGCCCCAATTCTTGAATACCAATAAGAAATAAAACTCCATTCAAATCAGGCATTTTTTCGCTACCTAACATAGCTTTTACCTTATGCTGAATTTGCAACCATTCAAAATCAAATTGCCACTCTTCCATTACTTGATTATAAGGAACTCGTTTTTAAAATCGCAAAAGTAATAAATGGCGGGAAAGTATGGGAATTCAAACTACGAACTTCGCCCTAAATTTAAGGCTCGATTTTAAAAGAAAGATTTTTGGAGTTACTTTGAAATCAAGTTTAGTAATCCTTTCGTTCTACTTTTGTCCTGTACTTCACCCAACAATAACCAGTATTTTTTCGTATTAAACTTCGGAATAATATCTCTTTTCAAAAGAACTCTTTTCTTTGCAAAAAATCACTATAGACATGAAAATTCATTTGGTATCAGGCGGTTGTGGATTTGTAGGGCGCAACATGGTAAAAAGATTATACAATACTACTAACGATACAATTCTCTTTATTGATAATTTATTGGTTGGAAAACACCCATCTGAATGGCTTCCAGAAGCAAAAACTGGTGACAACAAAGACATCGAAGTTTTTGGTGATGGTCGTTTGCTCTTTTTGAAAGAAGACTTCCGTGAGTTTTTGCGCAATGCCACTCAAAATGACCGATACATTCAAGATACCTACGGATTGGAGTTCGATAAATTTACGGATGTATTTCACTTTGCAGCAATTGTTGGCGGACGTGCAACCATTGATGGTGACCCAATGATGGTGGCGATGGATTTGGCCATTGATGCGGAGTTTTTCTATTGGGCCACGCGCCATAAACCTGAGCGGATTTTGTACCCAAGTTCGAGTGCAGCCTATCCAGTAGATTTGCAAGCAGAAGGCAATGCGATTGCACTTTCCGAGACAGACATTGATTTTAAAAAAATGGGTGAACCTGACATGACTTATGGTTGGTCAAAATTGACAGGCGAGTACCTCGCGCACATTGCTGCAAAATATTATGGATTGTCTGTAACGTGTATTCGTCCGTTTTCTGGCTATGGAGAAGATCAAGATTTAACTTATCCGATTCCTGCGATTGCAGCGCGTGTCGCTCGTCGTGAGAACCCTGTTGAAGTATGGGGTACGGGGCTGCAAGGACGTGATTTCGTTCACATTGACGATGTATTGGATTGCATTTTTGTAGCGATGGAGAAAATTAAAGATGGTACGGCCATCAACATCGGTATGGGGCGCTTGACTACCTTCATCGAAATCATCGAAACGCTCTGCAAAATTGCTGGTTACAAACCTGAAATTAAACGCCTACTCGACAAACCGGTCGGTGTTTTCTCTCGCTACTCCAACATGGATCACGTGAATAACAACCTTGGCTGGAGAGCAACTATTTCTATGGAAGAAGGAATGAGAAGAGTTTATGAAGCGGCTTTGGAGAAGGAGGGAGAGAAAGCTTAGCAAACGACGTTTATAAAAAAAGGCATCCCAACTTGGAATGCCTCTTATTTCGCTATTTTTTCTTGAAAGCCGAATGTGTGTTTGCGCAATATTAACGATAAAACATCCCTAATCGTTCACCATCAATATATTTAACAACAAAGGCTCTTTTGAAACCATTTTCTTTTACCGTTTGCAAAACTTCCTTTGCTGATTCTAAGGAGAAAAAATCTGCCAACAAAACTCGATAAATCCCTCTTTCAGAAAGATACTCTGTATCGTACCTACCAAGATGTTGCAGATTGGCAAATTTTGGTGCAGAAGGTGAAAAAGTCTTATCGGCAATCAACTGAATTTTATAATAAGTTCCTCCGTGCCGTGGGGCACGTGTACTATATTCTAAATTATCTCTTTTGGATATTCCTTTGGTAATATAGGTCAAATCATCATATACTTTAGAAGTCGTAGTTGATGAAGTCACTGCCGGCTCAGTATAAGTTGTTTCTTCTTGATAAGCCACCACTGCTGCGCTTTCAGTAGGAGAAGTATTGATTTTTGGTTCTTCTTCCACAATAGCTTCTACTGCTTGTGGTTTTTCTTGGATGAACCTTTCTGCTTGTTCAATAGAAATGTCTTGGTTCATGAATTTCTCACCATGTGTTGAAATCCCAATCTCATTGCTTTTATAACCTTCTCTTCTCACTTGGATTAGATAATCGCCATTGGGAGGCAA
>CALDSS010000135.1 GCA_937924495.1 uncultured Saprospiraceae bacterium | reverse complement strand
ACGGCTGAAGTTGAAAATGCTATCAATGCGCATGAAGGCGTAATTGAGTCCGCTGTGGTGGGATATCCGCATGACATTAAGGGGCAAGGGATTTATGCTTATGTGATCACGGATGGATCGAGTAGTGATGTGGAAGCGTTTCGAAAAGGAATTTGTGATACGGTTCGAAAAGAAATTGGTCCAATTGCAAAACCTGATTTGATTCAGGTAGTACCTGGCTTGCCAAAGACGCGTTCTGGTAAAATCATGCGCCGAATTTTGAGAAAAATTGCGGAAGGTGATGTTTCTAAATTGGGCGATGTTTCAACTTTGCTGAATCCAGAAATTGTGGAGGCAGTGAAGGCGGGGGCGTTGGTTGAATTGAAAGGATGATTGATTGAACCACAAAAGACACAAAAGGGGCACAAAAGGTTTTTCTTTTGTGGTTCAAGAATGAAGTGGTTTGAAAATAGATTTTAAGCTCAAAATCTATTTTTAAACCACCACAATTTATATACGGATGTGTTCCTGATAATATCCTCTTTTCTTTTCTTGTAAAATTTATTTATCAATGTGTAAAATGGATACTTTTGCTCGCATAGAAATTTTCAATCACTAATTTTTAATGAAGAATCAAATTCAACTCATTACTTACGTTGACCGAATCGGCTGCAAAAATGTCTCTGAGCTTAAGGATTTATTGAACAATGAACTAAATGGCCTATTTGGTGGCGTTCATATTTTACCATTTTATTATCCCATTGATGGAAAAGATGCGGGTTTCGATCCTATTGATCATACAATAGTTGATCCGCGTTTAGGAGATTGGAACGATGTAAAATCGCTTAGCGAATCAGTTGAGATTATGGCAGATTTAATCGTCAACCATCTGTCCGCCAAATCGCCCGAATTTCAAGATTACATTCAAAAAGGGGAGGGGTCTGAACACGCCTCTATGTTTTTGACTTATGAGAAGGTCTTTCCTGGTGGAGCGACGGAGCAAGAGTTAATCTCAATCTATAGACCTCGTCCTGGTTTTTCATTTACACCTATGAAAATTAATGGCAAGAAAAAATTGATTTGGACGACTTTTACAACCAACCAAATTGACATTGATGTTTACAGTAAAGGAGGAGAAGGATACCTCAACAAAATTTTGAATACATTCGAAAAGGCAGGAGTTACGATGATTCGTTTGGATGCAGCAGGTTATGCTATCAAAAAACGAGGAACAACCTGTTTTATGATTGAGGAAACGTTTGAGTTTATTGCTGATTTGGCGACCAAAGCCAAAGAAAAAGGCATTGAGGTACTTGTAGAAATTCACTCCTTTTACCAAACCCAAATTGAAATTGCTAAACGAGTAGGGTATGTTTATGATTTTGCTCTCCCTGTTTTGGTTTTGGATACATTATATAATAGGACTGCTTCCAACCTAAAAAAGTGGTTAAAAATCAGTCCTCGAAATGCGTTTACTGTTTTGGATACCCACGATGGAATTGGTATTGTCGATGTCGCCTCAGAAGATGGTAAGCCTGGGCTGATTGATGATGATACCCTAAACGAAATCGTCAATGAGATGCATCGACGGAATGAAGATAAAAGTTTAAAATCTACTGGCGCAGCTGCTTCCAATTTAGATTTGTATCAAGTGAATTGTACTTACTTCGAGGCATTGGGCAAAGATGAGTTAAGTTATCTCATGGCGCGGGCGATTCAGTTTTTTGTGCCAGGAATACCACAAGTTTATTATGTCGGGTTGTTTGGTGATGAAAATGACATGGAATTGCTGGCAAAAACAAATGTGGGTCGAGACATCAATCGTCATTATTACACAAAAGAAGAAATTAACGAAAAATTGGAAACTTCACTTGTGAAGAAACTGTCGGATATGATGAAACTTAGAAATAACCATCCAGCATTCCATGGCACGTTTCAACTTTTGGAAACGACGGATAGTGTTTTGAAAATTAATTGGCAAAATGGAAGTGTGTTCGCTTCTTTAAATATTGACTTGAGTGCGAATACTATGAATATTGAGTTTTCGGAGTGGAACGGTAGTACTAAATTAACTCTGTGAAACTTTGTGCTCCTTTGTGTCTCTCTGTGTAACAACTATTCCGTAATTTTAAATTGAAAAAGAACCTTTCTCCAAGGCAGGTAGAATTTAAAAATGAGCAAAATCCATTTGCTGGTTTTGATTTGATTCGGTATGAAGAGTTGTTGCAAAGAGAGGAAATAGATCATGCTCCAACAGAACTTCATCGTGTTGCCTTTTTTATTATTATGTTTTTTGAAGAAGGAAACGGTGTGCATAGAATTGATTTTACGGATTATCAATGTGAAAAGGGAACCATACTCACTATTCGAAAAGATCAGCTTCATAAATTCTTTTTTTCAAAAAAACTGAAAGGTAAAATGCTGCTTTTTACAGATAACTTTTTGGTCAGTTATCTTGAAGATTCCGAAAATCGAAAAACTTTGCAATTGTTTAATGAGCTTTTGGGTGTACCAAAATTACAGTTGGATGGAAATGATTTTAAACGAGTTCGAGAAAACATACTGCGTTTGGGTCAAGAGTATTTTAAAATTAATGACCAATATTCATTAGGGATTATCAGGAGTGAATTACATATTTTAATCACTCAGCTTTTTAGAATTAAAGCCAAACAAAAGAAAATAAATTTTGAAAAAAAATACCTTAAAGAATTTGTTGAATTTCAAGAATTGGTTGAAAAAAACGTAAAGAAAACTACCAAAGTCATCGATTATGCCTTTGATTTGGGTATAAGTACAAAGACTTTAAATACGATCACAAAAAGCATTGTTCATAAAACAGCTAAGGAATTTGTTGATGAAATCTGCACCAAACAAATCAAAAGATTGCTCATCAATACCAACCTTTCTATAAAAGAAGTTGCCTACCAATCAGGGTTTGAAGAAACTACAAATTTTTACAAATATTTTAAAAGGCAGACGCAAAATACCCCGGAGCAGTTTAGACTAAATAATTGATTGCTTTCCCATTTTTACAGTCCTTTCTCCTTTTTGTATAGTTCGGCAGGTTGGTGTCCACTCTATCTTTGTCTCCTCAATTTATCAACCATAATTTATTTCAAAATGAAAAATACTATTCAGATTTTTTTGCTGGGAACTGTTTTGCTTTTTGCAAGCTGTGGCAAAAAAGCAGTTTCAAAAACAACATCCACTCAACCTATAAAAGAAGAGAAAATGGAATTATCAAACAAAGACAAAGTAGTAGCATTGCTAAACAGTTTTAACAATGGCGACAAAACGCCAATTTCTTACATCAATCCAAATAAATATATCCAGCACAACTTAGCAGTTGGTGATGGTTTAGTGGGGTTTGGTGAGGTGATAAAAAACGCACCTCCTGGAGGATTCAAAGCAAATGTAGTAAGAGCATTTCAAGATGGTGATTTCGTAATCGCCCACACTGAATATGACTTCTTCGGCCCAAAAGCAGCTTTCGACGTTTTCCGTTTTGAGAATGGATTGATTGTCGAACACTGGGACAATATGGCGGAAGTAACTCCAGCAAATCCAAGTGGTAGAACTCAATTTGACGGCACAACTGAGGTGACGGATACTGACAAAACTACTGCCAACAAAAAAGTAGTTGAAACGCTAATGAATGAAGTTTTCTTAGAAGGAAAAATGGACAACTTGGCCACTTTAATTAATCCTACAAAATACCTTCAGCACAACTCTGGAGTTGCGGATGGATTGGACGGATTAGGTGCTGCCTTGAAATACTTCGCTGAAAACAACATGGTAATGAAGTACGATAAAGTTCATAAAATCTTAGGGGAAGGAAACTTTGTCTTAACGATGAGTGAAGGGAAATTCGGAGCTGCGCCGGGTGATCAGGTTGGGTATTATGATTTGTTCAGATTAGAAAATGGTCAAATCGTGGAGCACTGGGATGTGATTCAACCAATACCTCCAAAAGCAGAATGGAAAAATAATAATGGCAAATTTTAATCTTGATAGCTCTGTACAGGACAAAAGAAGAATCGGAGGTTTACTAAACTTAATTTTAAAGTAGCTTCCAATATCAATCTTTTAAAATCGAACCTTTAATTTAAGGAGAAGTTTAGTAAACCTATTTTTTGTCCTGTACTAAGTCTTGATAGTTAAAATTGAGATAGCGTCAGCCGAGTAATCGGTTGGCGTTTTTTTTTTGCAAAAAGTATTTACGGAACTTAGGTTCAAAGAAGATAACTATCTTTACTAAATTTGATATTCATCTTCCACTTATCTTGAATAATTTGGTTCTCAGACAAATACCGAGGAACTTATGAAAAATGAATTCGATAAATCGGGAGATTGAGATTTCGGGAATAAAACACGTCTCGAAATCTCGAACACGAAAATCTATGATGAAAAAATTTTAGTTTTGTGCTCCACAACTTTTGTCCAAATACCCACAATTTTATGAATAAACCTCTCTTCTTGCTCTTTGCATTAATTGCATTTTCGAGTTGTAACAAAAAGAACAAAACAGTTCTTGAATCAATTCAACCTCGACTCAATGATACACCTCAGCGAGTTACCAACCTCGATGCAGATGAAATCATTGATAAAAATGCAACTACTTTTTTCCTCGTCCGACATGCAGAAAAATTGAAGGATTCAAAAGATCCAGCATTGACCGAAAAAGGGATCAAAAGGACTAAAGACTTAGCAAAGGTTTTATCCAATATGCCTATAAAAGCAATTTATTCCTCTGATTTCCGTCGTACAAAACAGACTGTTAAACACCTCGCTATGATGCGATACATGGATGGCAATGAAAAAATCTATAATCATAAAGATTTGAAAGGCGCAGCAGAAGAGATGTTAAGAAATCATTCAAAAGAAGCCATTTTGGTTTCTGGCCACTCCAATACGACTCCTGCAATGATCAATATTTTGACTGGCACAGATGATTGGCAACCACTTTCTGAATCCGATTATGATAATCTCTTTATCGTTTCAGTTTATGAAAATGCACCGGCCAAAGTACGACACTTTAAATATGGAGAACCGAATGTTCAATGACACGATTTGAAATTATACCGACTTAAAATCGGATGTAATTTATCTTTCCCACTTTCTGTTTTAATATTGTTAGAAGCTGATTGAAAAATAGATGCAGAATGGGTGCTTTGCATCTTAGTTGGAGCTGCAATTATGATTGTAAGTTTGCCTCAGTGTGCTTCTTTGCAATTTGTATTCTTATTATAAAAATTTGCAACAACTATTTTTCAAGAACATAAAAGGAAATTTATATTAAGCGTGAAACCATACACTTATGGAAGCGAGGGCTAAAATACCAACCCACCATCCACATTCAAACAAGTGCCCGTAATATACCTTGCCTCATCAGAAGCTAAAAACAAATAGGCATTCGCAATATCAATGGGCTCTCCCAATCGAACCAGTGATGAACGAGCAGCCATACCTTTGAGTATTTCTTCGGGTACTGTTTTGACCATTTCCGTCTGAATAAAACCTGGTGCAACTGCATTGACCCTGATGCCTTTTCTACCAAATTCTCTTGCCCATGTTTTAGTCATTCCAATAACGCCTGCTTTGGCAGCGACGTAGTTGGTCTGTCCAAAATTACCATTGTGTGCCACGACTGATGCCGCGTTCAAAATGCAACCTCCTCCATTTTCTGCTATAAGTGGATAAACCGCTTTCGTACAATTAAAAACACCTGTTAGGTTCACGTCAATAACTTGTTGCCATTGCTCCTGTGTCATTTTTTTGAGAGAAGCATCGCGAGTGATTCCTGCATTGTTGATCAAAATGTCGATGGAATCAAAATCAGATTTTACTTGTTCTGCAGCTTTCAAAACTTCTTCAAAATCAGCTGTATTGACGCTGTAAAATTTTGCATTCTTTCCAAGGTCTGATGCGACTCTTTTGCTCTCCGAAACATCAATATCCCAGATTGCGACGGAGGCACCTTCTTCTAAAAAACGTTTGGCGGTGGCAAACCCAATTCCTTTTGCTCCGCCAGTAATGACGGCTACTTTTTTTGCTAATCTGTTCATGATTGGTATATGTGTGAAATGCTAAATTAGGACTGTCAAAAATTTTCTCATTTTTCCACTTTCAATATTTAATTCTGAACCATCACGGTCTGAATCGCTTTTGCACTAATCTGCAAAGCAGCCGTTCGACTACCCAAAGAAAGTTTCAAATCCTTCGACTCTTCATTCGGATTAAAAATCACCACTGCAATTGATCCATCTGGATTTTGAGCAGCAGTGACCATGATGGAGTCATCTGGATTTTCATACCCAATTCGTTTGGCACCTGGGCGAATGTATCTGCTAAAATGTTGCAAAACATAATAGAGTGGCGTGAAATATACTTCGTCTTTTTCGGGGTTGACCAAGACTGGAGCGACACACCAATTGTTGGCCCAGTTGGGGCCTCCTTTGTGGTCGAGCACCATATTCCAATCTACCCAGCCATCGACCCAGTTGTTGAGGCAGCCGATGATGTCGCGTGCATAACGATAAGCAGGTACATATTTTGGATGCAAATGTTTGTCCTTTTCTGGTGCCCAATCCCAGCCCCAATCGGTTCCTTCTTTTTTCCAGTACCACGCATCATCTTCCCAATGGGGTACTTCTGCATCCACACATGCTTCCGACTGAATCAAATATTTGTCTGGTGCTTTTTTGTGTGCATATTGCAATTCTTTCGGGAAAAAGTCGAACGTACTCGCGTACCAATGAATGGCTGTTCCGGCAAAATATTTAGAAGTTGCTTCGTTTCGATACATGTCATCTACCCACTCTGGGAGGTGTTCGCGATTTTGGTCGTAGCCAAAAATTTTAACCTCACCTTTGCCATCTGCTTCGAGTTTTGGGCCCAAATGATTTTGAACAAAATTGGTCATTTCACCTGGTGAATAGTGCATGCTTTCCCAGTTGCTTCCATTGCCCAACGGTTCGTTTTCGACGGTCAATGCCCAGATATCAATGCCCTCGGCTTTGTAGGCATCCAGGTATTTTGAAAAGAACAATGCCCAAGTGTCGTAGTATTTGTTCAATAATCTTCCGCCTTTCCAAGCTTTGTTATCTTTCATCCACGGCGGTGCTGTCCACGGTGATGAGATGATTTTAAAACCATCTTTTGAAATCGTTTTGGCCTCTTTTATCATCGGGATGATATCGTCTTTATCTTCTTCGATGGAGAAATTTTCCAACATCATATCATCTGCAACTGGCGCATACGAATAATTATTGAGTGAAAAATCACAAGAGTTGATATGCGTTCGAGTCAGTGAATATTTTGAGCCACTTTCGCCAAAGTAGGCTTCCATGATTTTTGCGCGATTTTCTTTTCCAACCTGATTGAGCAAATAGGCTGTGGACTCCGTAAACGAACCACCAAAACCAGTGATGGTCTGGAAGATTTCTTCTGGATCGATTTTTATGTTTACCGCATTTTCAGCAGCAGGAAACTCGGTGAGTTTTTCCATTTTGTTGCCAGCAGCGGAAGTTTCAAAAACTTCTACTTCCAATGGCTTTTCGGAAGTGCAAGCTGCTAAGCAAAGAAGGAATAGAAAAATAAAGTTGAGTTTTTTCATTTTTATATTATTTTAAATGAGCGGCATGAGCGTCTTAGTGGAACGCGGATGACGCGGGTTAACGCGGATGGACGCGGATTTTATTTTTGTTCTAATTTTATGGAACCGATGTTCTTATTAATTAGGTTTTTTAAGAAGCGATTAGGATTAATAATCATTCTAAGTTATGAGAAAATTCCCAATCAAAAATCCGTAAAAATCCGTTGCATCCGTGTCCCAATTGAATCGCTCCGTGTTATTTAAGATCAGCGGCCTGCAACCGCACCACAATCTTCACCACTTCCCCCGTTCTTCCAAAGACATGATTGCTATCCGCTTCACTCAATTGCAAGTTGTCGAACGATTGCGAAGTTTCATTTTTATAAAAAACGGTCAAACCAGTAGTTTCTGATAATTCATAAATCACAGGCACTTGACAGTAGGTGAAAGCCAACGAATTTGCCGAAAGGCTAACCTGTTGATGTTTGCCATGAACATCCACATAATTGAAAGTTTCGGCAGTAGCCATAAACTCATCTTTGCGCAAAAGGCATGGATTGAATAACACCCGGCCCGCTTTCGCGAAAGCACCTAATTCACCAAAACGGCACAACACATCCTCTTTCACTTGGCCCGTCATGCCCGGTTGCTGCGCACCTTTCCCGGCAGGGGTGTGCGAGTAGGCATCCGTTGGAAATGCACCGTACAAAGTTGGCGGTTTGTGTACGCCGATTCCTGCATTGATTTCGTAATAATGCTCCAACAATCTGCCGATGACCTCCGCACTTTCTTTTTCTTCGATGGCTTTGAGGCAACATTCCAAAGCAGCCAATTGCAATTTGGAAACCATGTGCCAGTAAATCGAACCCAAACCCTCATATCCAAAGAAGGTTCCTGACCTTCCGGTGAAGGCTTTATGGTTGAAAATGTCCTCGAAATATTGAAGTACTTTTTCGGTATCTTTTTCGGCAACCGCTGCATATTTGGTTTTTGAAAGTGCATCCAAAGCGGCTTTCAAATCATTTGAATTTTGGAAATTTCCATTGAAATGGAATTTGCCGTTGATTGCTTTTTCAACGATTTGCGTATTGCTATCGTTTACCAAAGCAGTGAGCAAGGTCGAGTCATTGACCGATTTTTCCGAAAGGATATTTTTCTCTAAAAAGAGTGGTAGGTTTTTGTTTGGGTATAAAATGTAGGTATATTGATCGGGTCTGAAAAGTTCGCTATTTTTCAAACCATCCAATACTTCCAATGCTTCCGCAGAAGACAAATAGCCCGAACTCAAAACCGCAACTTGCCCTTCTAACATTTCACTCAAATAGGAAATCGAAACTTCATTGTCATTCTCGACTGTCATTAAATTATAGGCATGATACAAATTGTCTGCGCGCTTATTTGCTCTGATGGAATGTTCTAAAAATTGATTAGTGGTCTCAATAAATTGCTCCAATTCCTTTTTAGAAACGGTGGCCTTCTCTCCAGAAAAAGTATTTTGATAAATCGCATTTCTATAATCTGCTGCCGCTGTGCCCAATGCGTCCAAAACCGACTTTCGATCTTGGTCGTTGATTTTACCTGAGAGCAATCCACTGTGATTTGAAAGTGCGTTTGAAATTCCTTGAAAGAAATCTGCTAATTCATTGGAAACTTCCACTTCATTGGTAGATGAATTGGCAACGATGTTTTTGAAAAATTTCAAAAAGCGATTCAAGTAATAAAGCGTCACCATTGACACACCGTTGCCGACGAGGGCGTTGTTGGCATCGTTCCATTCGGGGCGTTGGGTGTTCATCCAGATTCCTCCTTCTGGTATTAGATTGGAAACCTTTGCCAAGACGGTGGCTAATATTTTTTCAATAAAATTGACGTGATGAATGTCGCCATCTGCATTTTGGAGTAACGCTCCATCTGCACCCATTTCATCTCTTCGTGCACGGATTTTGTGATCCGACTCACGGTCAAAATCAATGGTGTCTTTTGAATTTTTCAGAATGTCCTCGTGACCTTTGATCTTATAAGGAACGTTGGCGTAAACAAAAACTTCATTATCAAAAAGGCTGGTCAGTTTGCCCGGTTTGTGGTCTTCGAGCAATTCCAATAACTTCAATAAATAAATAATCTGATGGTCGCCCCAATACCCAATGTATGCCCACGGATCATCTGGCTCAATGGTTTCCCAATCAAAACCGCCCTTCGTCACCCGATACGGATTGTAGCCATCGAAAGTCGTCGCGTTTAGAAATTTATGAATCATACTTTCGGCAAACTCTGGGTAGGAAACAGCGAGTGCTTCCCAGTTCTGAAAAATATCTCTCCAGTTGCCTTCGTAATCCAAAATTTTAGACCCGTCTTCTGTTTGTGTATTGATGGAAAATCGATTCCAAGGGCGACTTGGGTCGCCGTGGCGACGGCTAAATTTCAGGGGCATGTATTCCAAACACAAGCGTTTGAAATCTGAATTTTTAACAGATTGAGCAACAGTGCGCAAGTCAGAAAGTGTAAACTCATCACCCAAACTCGCTACTTCGGATTTCATTTGCTCCGCCAAAGTTTTATTCGCTTTCGCTAAATAGGTGCTGAAATCTGAATTTTCAATTTGATAGTTATTATCGAAAATTCCACCTCTCATGATGTTGAAGAGGGTATTTGAAAAGTGGCGGGTGTCTCTAAATTTATCAGCCGAAAATTGCAAAGCATCTGCTCCTGCGTTGAGTTCAATTAGATTTTTAGTACCCTTTTCAATGTCTTCATTAACTGCCTCGATGATTTGCGGATTGCTGCGAATTTCTTTAGAAATTTTGGCGACAGCCGAATGATTTTTACTGACATCGGCCACCATCATCCATTCTTTTTCTGCATTGCCAGCAAGCGTGATTTTGGAGTTGAGGAGGTAGGCTCCTTTTTCTGCTTTGACATCCACTTCTTCCTGCATCTCCATTCCTTTACGGAAATTTTTCACCTGTAAAGAAGACATCAAATGCGTCGGATTTTCTAAACCTGAAGACCAGACGATGTTGGCTTTCAATGCCTCTGCCGGTTCTGCTCTATCGACGACGACGGCACTTAGGGCATAGATCCCCAATCCACTTGCTTTTTCTAATTCGCTTCTTTTGTAGGCATCTCCTAAATTACTCAAGTTGGTTTGCAAATAAGTACCAATACTTGCTGGCAAAATATTTTGAAGTCCATCCAAGAGATTCACTTCCACGGGCAAATCCGAATTATTGATGAGTTTTGATTTTCTCACAAAACCGAATTTATCACTTGAATTCCACGCATAGCGGAACGTCATTTCTAAATCATGATTGATTTCCTCAAATAGAACTTTGTTGCCGTATTCGTTTTTATATAAGTTTCGTGTCAACTCATACTTGCCTTCATATCGTTCTGAGAAAGGTTCCCAAATTTGAGATTTACCATTTTTAGTTATCCAGAAAATTGATTTGCTACCCGTGATATCTGCCGACTCAGTTATCTTATCATCGGTGTAGTAGGGGAACAGCGCATACTCCGCATTTTTTCTTCCCGCCGTCATTCCGCCATTGCTGGAAATGAATAACCAATGGTCAGAATTGCTGACAATGGTCATGAAAAACGGACGCATGGCGTCGCTATTGGAGATTTTATAGTAGAATTCGCCTCCAGTTTTTAGATATTCGATATGGGTATCTCTGGTAGATTTCGTTGCAGTCATGTGTCGCCGATAAGTTTGTTTAATGAAATTGGTTGGGAAAGGCGACACAAAATAAGCCAATAATTTGACTTTGTGTAAATTTTACGGTTAGCCCCAAATCGGCAATAACCAATTTGGTAATTTATCAGGCAGAATTTTTTACATTGTTTAAGAAAAAACGATGCGTTTTTAGCGGAACATGGGGGTTCGATGATACATTATTGAATAACTACTCGATGCACTAAATTTAATTCTTCATGAGTGAATCGAAGTAAATAAATTCCCTTTTCAAAACGGCTTAAGTCAATACTTGGTGAAGATTCATTTAATTGAAATGTTGCAATTTTTTGACCAGTAAAACTCAATAACTCAAGCTGTCCATTTTTTGATTTTAAGTCATTTGACAAATCAATTTTCAAAATTCCATCCGTTGGGTTGGGCGATATTTTGAAACCTTTTGCAATAGCTTCAAGTTCGGCAGTGCTGGTTGATGCTTCTAATGTGAAATGGATTCTATTCATGTTGAATGGGATGTCATTTGTAATGTTTAGTCGCATTTGCTGGACTCCTGCTTCCAACTCTACGGTTCTATCGGCAGATAGATTTTGAAAAGCTGTCCACCCACCAGTGAGCGGTACTCTGAACGTTCCTGCAGCATTGTTTTTATCAAAAATAATATTGAAAGTTCCGTTGGGTTGTTCGGTGGCTATTTGTGCTTCAACAGCGTAGGTGCCCGACTCCGCAACCGCTACGGTGTACTCAATCCACTCTCCATTTTTAACAGATTCCAAAATTCGCCAGCTTCCAAAAGTACCAATATCTACGCCTTCTTCGGGTCGAAAATTACTAGCAACATTGGCTGCATCTGTGTCATGATAAGCTAAGCCCTCGCCTCCTTCGTCATATTCTTCTACTTCCAATGTTCCAGGAATATTGATAGGAGAGGAGTTGTAAGGAGTTTGCTGCGTAGCTGTAACTCGAACTCGGGTTGGATACCCATGTAGTAAAGTTCCATCATCACGGGTGGTGTACATTCGATAAGTGTAAGTTCTATTTGCTGAAATAGTAGAGTCGATATAAGTGGTGGCATCAGCTGGTAGTTCAGCAATTTGCACGAAATTACCATTTACATCGACGGCTCTTTCCACAAAGATTTTTCCATTGCCGGAAGTTCGATTGTTCCATTCTACTTTTACGGATGGCACCTCGGTATCGGGGTCTAACGAAAAGGTGGAAAAAATTTCATTGGGAGAATCTTCGTGGTAGTGAATCAAGACATCTTTTATCTCGGGCCAAGTGTTATTTCCCCGATTTAAAACGCGAAACATACCTCCGTCATCCCACACCGAAAAGGCGAAACCATTGATGATACATTGTTCCACGTTGTGCGCATAAATCCGCATGCGAGAGTTGAAGTCGCAGTCATGGATGGCGCCAAATTCACTATGATGGATTGGAATGTTGTTTCTATCTGACCAATTTTTTACGGAGTTATATTTATTAGTTATCTGTTGGTAATCAAAGGTCGTTCCCCAGGTTCCATTACCCACTCCCGAAAATTGCCATGGATCATACGCATGATAATAGCCAATTACATAGTCATCATCTGGAATCTTAGCGTTGAGCAATTCTGGAGCATTTGCCCATTCATTACCGCCGTAAATTACAATTCGAGTAGGATTGGTTTTTCGGATGATTCCCAAAATTCTTTCATTCAATTCGTCCACTTGAGTTCTGGTTAACCCTCTGGGTTCATTGATTATTTCAAAGAGTAATTTCTCTGATTTGTCTTTGAATCGTTCAGCAATTTGTACCCAGATGGAGTCATATCTTGCTTGGTTTTGAGTGCTATAATTATTTTTCAACCAATCTTCATGATGACCATTCAGTGTTATGTAAAACCCTCGTTCCAATCCCCAGTCAACGACTTGTTCCACTCGATTCATCCAGTTGGTATTGATTGCATACGGAGCCGAATTGCTAGTATGCAAATCCCAGCGCACGGGTATCCTTATATTTGAAAATCCTGCCTCCGAATATGCGTCAAAATAGGACTCTCGGGCAGGGCCATTGTTCCATTCTCCTTCGCGTGGCGGTTCGAGTGTATTGCCGAGGTTGATGCCTCTGCCCATTTCTGCAATGGCTTGTTGCGGATTAAGTTGAGCAGATAGGCTCAAGCAAAGTAGGGAAAAAAGAAGTGTGAAATTTATGTAGGATTTATTCATTCTAATTCTAATTAATTCGTTCAGTTATTAGAGCAGGTTCTTAGTTGATTTTACTAATGTAAGTACAAATTTTTTTGAAATGAAACTTTTACTGCCTCTCAAAATCATAAGTGCCAGTTTCCTCGTGCACAATAATGCTACCGGTGGTCGTAGTCATGGATTCAACATAAGTCCATTTTTATAATAGGCCACAAAAACTTCCCAACCTGAATAGTTAACATCACAAAGGGAAGTTGTGTTATCCAAATTTAGACTTTATCCAAGTGAAATTCAATTTTAGATGAATTAGGCATTACTTTATCCAATTCAAGACATTATGAACTCAAACTAAACTATAAGTTTAGGTATTCCTTTCATTAACTTGTGTCTGATTATTACGAAACCAGTTTTTGAACCAAAGATTCATAATAAATGAAACTCAGCTACCCTGCAAAAATTATTTTACCTGTTTTTATGCTTTTGTTTTCCAGCATTGGATATAGTCAAGAGGTGACACCACTCGACATTGCTTTGCGATTTATGGAAGAGCAAAAAGAGGAATTGCAACTTACATCTGAAGATATCACCGATTTTAATGTTAGTGATATATATACCTCAAAACACAATGGGGTAACGCATCTATACCTCAATCAAACCATTAAAAACATAGAACTCAACGGAGGTTTATTCAATGTCAATATTCTCCCGAATGGAAAAGTATTGAACTATGGCAATCGCTACATCTCTGATTTGAAAAATAAAATCAATTCAACAAACCCCGTTATTCAGCCAGAAGCTGCTATCCAGAAAGTGATAGAAAATTTTCAAATAAAAGTGGCTGGAAAGCCTCAACTGATTTCTAAAAAAACACCTCAAAATTTTATTTTCTCGGAAAAAGGATTGGCTATGGAGCCTATCAAGGTGGATTTAGTTTTTGAAGAAACAGATGATGAAAAAGTGCAATTGGCATGGAGGGTTCAGTTGCATCAATTGGATGCCAAGCATTGGTGGAATGCTCGAATTGATGCCCTCACTGGAGAATTGATTAATTATAATGATCAGATGTTGTATTGCAATTTTGGAGAAGGAGAAGCAGCTTGCACGGAGCATCATCATGAATATAATTTTGAAAATAATTTGCCTGAAAAGACGGAATCAAATTTCATAAAAGCAAACAGTTACAATGTTTTTCCAATGCCCGTACAGGCTCCTTCTTTCGGCGGTCGCGAATTGGTTACGGATCCTGCAAATACCGCTGCATCTCCCTTCGGTTGGCATGATACGGATGGGGTCAGTGGCCCAGAGTACACCATTACAAGAGGTAATAATGTGCATGCCTATCAAGATATTTTTGACTTAAACGCATCAATGGATGATGAGCCAGATGGCGGCCCTCTCTTGGACTTTGATTTTCCGTTAGACTTGACGCCGCAGCGGCCTTATACTCAAATCGAACCTGCTGTCACCAATCTTTTTTACTGGAGCAATGTCATTCATGATTTATGGTATCAATATGGTTTTGATGAAGCGGCTGGAAATTTTCAAGTCAATAATTATAGCAATGGCGGAAGAGAAGGTGATCACATTAGAGCAGAGGCATTGGATGGAAGTGCTACCAATAATGCCATTTTTGGAACAGCTGCTGATGGCACCAGAGCAAGTATTCAAATGTTCGTTTGGACGAATGAAAACCTGCCTGACCCACCTCCAACGGAACTGGTGATTACTGGCCCAGATACAGTTGCTGGTAACAGCTACCCAATGGTGCCTGGTGGATTTGGCGGTAGATTAACTCGTCCTGGTTTTGTTGAAACGAGAGTAGTTTTGGCGGCTGATAGTGTAGGTGTTTCTTCTGATTTATGTGAAGACGTTACGAATGCTTCTGAGTTAGAAGGAAACATTGCAATGATTGATCGCGGTACTTGCGAATTTGGAGAAAAGATGTTGAAAGCTGAAAATGCAGGTGCAATAGCTGTAATTATTTGTACGGATGATAGAGCTGTCGTTACGATGGCGCCTGGAGATTTTGGAGACCAAGTTACCATTCCGGGTGTAATGCTTGAAAGAGCAGATTGCGATGAATTGAAATTACATATAAATGAGTTGACCGTAACAATGGAGAGTCCAGAACTCCTCATCCCAAACCCTGGGCCTCGTGCGCGCGATGGTGATTATGACAATGGCATTATTGCTCATGAGTATGGTCATGGCTTATCTATAAGAATGACTGGCGGACCTTCAAGAGGAAATTGTCTTAATAGTGATGAGCAAGCAGGGGAGGGTTGGAGCGATTGGTTCGGAATGGTAATGACCACCGATAGAAATAACACAGCCGAAGAAAGAAGAGGAGTAGGTACGTATGCCATCAACCAAAATACCAATGGAGGAGGGATTCGAACCCATCCTTACAGTAGAAATATGAACGTTAATCCGGATACCTATGCGAATATTCGAAATACACAAAGTGTTCATCGAATTGGCTCGGTTTGGTGTGCCATGATCTGGGATTTGTATTGGAACTTGATTGATCAATATGGTTTCGATGATGATATTTATAATGGTACTGGTGGAAACAATGTTGCCATGCAATTGGTGATCGATGGTTTGAAATTACAAGCCTGTAATCCATCTTTTATCGATTCCAGAGATGCTATCTTGGCTGCGGATGAGGCTAATAATGATGGAGCAAATAGATGTCTGATTTGGGAAACGTTTGCTCGTAGAGGTTTGGGTTTTAGTGCTGGGCAAGGAGGCAATGAGGCATTTGATGTGCATCCTGAATGTGATTTGACATCAACCGATAATATTGCTAAGAATAGCTTAGATGTTTCTATTCTTCCTAATCCAACAGATGGAATTTTTACAGTAAAAATAAATGAGGTTATCAATGGAACTGTTCATGCACAGGTGACGGATATTTCTGGAAAATTGTTGATTTCAAATGAAGTAGATTATGGTGCTTCTGGAAGTATTCAAATGAATTTATCTGACTATGCAGCAGGCGTTTATTTGTTGCATGTTAAAACAGAAGAGGCCTCAATTACCCAGAAAGTAATATTGCATTAGAACTTTTATGGCTTTATTTTTGTCTTAAAGATAATTATGAAATTTTACACCAATTCAATGAATGCTTGCTGTTGTTGCTGTTGCAACGACCACACCGTTCATTGAGAAGTGAATTATTTTTAAACAGTTTTAATAATTGTAAAAGCGCCTTCTCATGTATTTGAGGAGGCGCTTTTTTTATTCTCTCTATCGAAGGTGAAAAATCACTTTCAGCCAAAAAATTTAATACCATGTCCAAAAAAATCTATGTTATTCACGAAAATGATGCGTGGGTAGTTCCGCTTAGAGCTGCTTTTGAAAAATTGAATTTACCATACGAAGAATGGTTCGTTGACCGAATGACTCTCGACCTCAGTGAGGCACCACCAGTGGGTGTTTTTTACAATCGAATGAGTGCTTCGGCTCATACGCGTGACCATCGATTCGCTCCAGAGTTTACGGGCAATTTACTCGCTTGGCTTGAGCGTCATAATAGAAAAGTCATTAATGGAAGAAGAGCTCTTCAACTCGAAGTTCGAAAATCAGAGCAATATATTTCACTTCAACAACATGGCATTGCACATCCAAAAAGCATTGTTGTAAATGATGTAGAATTGTTGCCTGATGCAGTCGATAAATTGAATCTATTTCCTTTTATCGTCAAACCCAACCGAGGCGGAAAAGGAGCGGGAGTTCAACTTTTTCAATCTAAACAAAGTCTTATTCAAACGATTGAAAATGGAGGATTGGGTGAGTCGTTGGATGGCATCTGGTTGGTACAACAATATGTCCAACCTGCCAATGGTCGCATCGTCAGAGCAGAGTTTGTCGGTGGTGAATTTTTGTATGCGGTGAGCATTGACTCTAGTAAAGGGTTTGAACTTTGTCCAGCTGATGCTTGCCAGATTGAGGATGCTTTTTGCCCAGTTGGTGAGAATGAGACTACTTCTAAATTTCAGATTTTGAAAAATTATAAAAATTCAGATTTAGAAAAATACGCCCACTTTTTAAAGGATAATAATATTGGTGTTGGTGCACTCGAATATTCAGAAGATGCAGAGGGCAAACGTTTTGTTTACGATGTGAATACGAATACGAATTACAACTCAGGAGCAGAAGCTGAATCTGGCGGTCATCGTCAGGGGATGTTTGAGATTGCTAAATTTTTGGGGAAGGAATTGGAGAAGGTTGTTGAAGTTGAAAAGGTAAGCGCCTTGGCTACGGTTTAAGGTTTAGAGGCTGTCTCATAAGGAAAGAAATCAGACGATTTAGTTATTTTTAAATTTATAATTCGCTGATTTGATGTTTACTAAACTTTGAAAGTTTGGTAAACATGGAGCAAAATAGTACTTATGAGACAGCCTCCATTTATATCCGATTGCTCTGGCCAATGAAAACGAATCTTCCAGCATTAATTGTACAGCAAATCACTGACCTGTCCAACCTCAGCTCCGACAGGACAGTAAAAAAAATCAAAAATTTTTTAGGGTGGTATTTCTTTTAAGCTGTCAAAAGTTTGAAACCAAGTATCCTATGTTTGAAATGTATTTAACAAGGCCAACCAACGATTTCCTCTATTGTCATTAACCAATGACTATTCAGTTTTTATACATTTCGTCATGAAAATTCAACAGTTCATCATAATTTTTAAACCTAACTCTCTTTATTAAAATAGATTTGTGATGTAACTTTTTTAAACCCAAAGACACCATACGACTATAATTGAATCACCTAATTAAAATGAAACAATCTACCGACTGATGAAAAATTTAATCACCCTTCTGTTAATTTTTTCCACTTCTTTTTTCCCCATTTTTGCTCAGAACAAAATTGATGGCACTGTTCGAGACGAAAACAATAAAGGTGTTTATTTCGCAACGATTGCTTTGTATAATGCAAAAGACAGCACAGCTATAAAGGCCGAATCAACTGACGATAAAGGAAAATTTTTACTCAAAGGAATCAAAGACGGAGCTTACTATCTCGAAGCATCTATGTTGGGATACGAATCTGCGATTATTTCTGATGTCAAATTTCCAGAGGCAAACGGAAAGAACTTTGAGCTCAATATGACCAACGCTGCTACTGAGTTGGAAACGGCTGAAGTAGTTGGCAAAAAACCTTTACTGGAACAGCAAGCTGATCGCTTGGTTGTCAACGTAGCGGAGAACGTCGCCAGCCTCAATGGAAATATTTTAGATGTAATGAAAAAGGTGCCGGGCGTTTTAGTCATTGGCGATAAACTCACAATGGCAGGTCAGCGAAACGTGACTATTTTGATTGATGGAAAAACGACCCAATACATGGATATGGAATCACTGCTCCGAGATATGCCCGGTGATAATATCAAAAAAGTAGAGGTCATTCATCAGCCCGGTGCTGAGTTTGAAGCTGCGGGCACGGGTTCTGTTATCAATATCATTTTAAAGAAAAATGCACTTTTAGGTACGAATGGATCTGTGACTTTAGGAACGGCCAAAGGTTATGGCTGGAAACACAAAGGCAATGTTTCCTTGAGTCATTATCAGGGAGATGTCAATGTCAATGCAAGTGTTGGTTATCGCAATGCATTGGATATTGAACGAATGTTTATCATGCGAGAAATTAATGGCGATGTGTATGATCAGGAAAGTTTCACTCCAGGGCGTTCAGAATCATTGAGAGGTAATTTAGGATTGAACTGGGACATTACAGAAAAGCAAAGAATTGGTTTCGAAAGTCGAATGATAGATAGTCGGTTTACTGCTGATATCGAAAACGATACCCGAATCAGTTTTGCTGACAAAGCCATTCCTAACATAAATCTTTTTACGGCTAATCGAACGGATGAGACTTGGGATTTGTACTCTATTAATCCATACTACAGCTACGAAATTGATACCCTTGGTCAAAAACTTGATTTGGATTTCAACTTTGTAAATATCCAAAATGGTGGAGGAGTGATGCTCAATACTATTTTTGATGATACTGGAGATTTTTTCTCTGCTCAAGATTATAGACAACCAGGTGATTCAAAAATCTATGCAACAAAATTGGATTACACTTATCCTTTTTCTAAAAATTTGAAATTGCAAGTGGGCGGAAAGTACTCTGATGCATTATTGGACAACACTTTGGCCGTGACTAATATTACTGCAGAAGGTGCAAAGAGTTTTGATGGCAATGCCAGCAACCACTACATCTTTGATGAGACTATTGCAGCAGCTTATACCAAACTGACTTGGAAGCATAATAAATGGTCTGGCACTGCGGGTTTGAGATATGAAGACAGTGAGTCAATCGGAAACTCTGTGACGATTGATC
The DNA here is from genome assembly GCA_937924495.1 of uncultured Saprospiraceae bacterium. Taxonomy (GTDB): domain Bacteria; phylum Bacteroidota; class Bacteroidia; order Chitinophagales; family Saprospiraceae; genus JAGQWW01. The sequence continues at coordinate 11,843 of CALDSS010000135.1, read as the reverse complement.
CAGCATTTCCTCGTGATAGCACTTTGAGAAGGGATATTGAAAAGTTTTTTCCAAGTTTTAGTTTAGCAAGAGAATTGACAAAGCAGTTGGGGGCCAATTTCGTTTATAGTTATCGAATTGACCGTCCTCGTTATTCTTCATTGAATCCATTTGTTTTCTTACTCGATCCGTTTACTTCTGAGCGAGGGAATACCACTTTGACGCCTGCGTTCACTCATAGCATGCGTATGAATTTGACCTTTGACAAACAACCTTTTTTCAATTTAGAATATAAAAAGACAGACAACCCAATGGTGGAAGTCATCGGTCAAAATGACGAGAAGGGAGAATCCTTTCAAACAGTAGTCAATCTCGAACAACGTGATAACTTCAGCGGAAGTCTTTTCTTCCCTTTGGATTTTGTTCCTAAAATCTCTGGTTATGGTGGTGTGATATCGAATTATGTGAGATACAACTCGGCCTACCTGGATCAGCGATTTGACCGTTCACGTTGGAGTTGGACAGGTTTCATCCAAGTTAACTTTAAATTGCCTTATGACATTCAGGCCGAGGCTTCTGGCTGGTATTTCAGTGGTGGTCTCGAAGGTATCATGAATGGAGAATATCTCTACGGAACTGATCTTGGATTTAGTAGGAAATTTATGGATAAAAAATTAAGAGTAAGCATTGGAGTAGATAATCCAATCAACCGTTTCTTTTTTGGTAATGTAAATTATTCAACCATCAATGCACAAATTAATAGCCAATGGGATGCACCTGTAGTGAATATGCAAGTGAGTTATAAATTCGGTAATCAGCACATGAAGGGTTCTAAAAAACGAAGAGAAGGAGCGGCTGAGGAATTGAATCGAGCGCAGAAGGACTAGACATAAATTCTTAGCTAAAAAAAACGGCAGCATGAACCTCATGCCGCCGTTTTTTCAATCTATGTCTTCATCAAAATCAACATCACTTTCGAGCAAATCTAAGTCATCAAAATCTTCTAAATCGACATCTTTTTCAAACAAGTCCAAATCATCCATCTCTTCGTCGAAATCTTCATAATAATGTTTAGAAACTGAATACTTAGTTTTTTTAGGTGGCTTCATCTTTCGATTTTTAGGTGTCCCACCTTCAAAATTAGTTTGGCCTCCGTTTGGCTTTTGGCCTGAGGATTTACCTCTCCTTTTCATTTTATTTAAATAAAATTGGTGATGAAATCAGAGAAGTGGATTGTGGCTTCAAAAAAGAGGTTTAACAATGAAGCATTCCACAACTCCATTACAAACCCATATTATGGGCGTAAATAAGAGATAAATTAAAGGAGTTTTTTGGAAAGGATCAAGAGGGGAGGGGAAAAAATCAAAATCAAAATTTAGAAATCAAAATCAAAATCAAAAAGGGAACTAAAATCAAAGTGAAAATTCACAGCTGTAGTATTTTTAGCTTTAAATTTTCGTAATCGACTTTTAGATTTTTAGACCTTTGGACATTTAGATAGATATTACCTTTTGTAAATCTTCTCCCAAATTTCTAATATTCGTTTTGATTACTCCGCTACTTCTTACGTTCGGTAACAAAAATAACCAAGTCTTTCAAAGCTTGTTTGGGAGGAGAATCAGGGAATTGATTTAGAATTTCGAATGCTTCTGCGCGGTATTTATACATTGCTTCTTTTGCATATTCGATACCGCCGCTTTGGTTTACATATTCAATCACTTCTGCCACTCTTGCCGAATCTTCATTATGTTTTTTGACGGTATTGATGATTCTTTTTTTGGTTTTCTTATCTGCATTATTGAGTGCATAAATTAAGGGCAAGGTCATTTTCTTTTCTTTAATGTCTATGCCACGGGGTTTGCCCACATCATCGGCTCCAAAGTCAAATAAGTCATCTTTGATTTGAAAAGCGATGCCGATTTTTTCGCCGAATTGCTTCATTTTTTCAATATCAGCTTTGTCTGAGGCAGTGCTGGCCGCACCCACTCCGCATGCAGCAGCTATCAACGAAGCCGTTTTTCTTTTGATAATATCGTAATAAACTTCCTCTGTGATATCGAGTCTTCGTGCCTTTTCACTTTGAAGTAGCTCACCTTCGATTACTTCTTGCACGGCTACATTCATGATTCTTAAAATCTCGAAATCATTATTGGCCAAAGAGACATCGAGTCCTTTTGCAAATAAATAGTCCCCAACCAATACTGCAATTTTATTTTTCCAAAGTGCATTGACCGAAAAGACACCTCTTCTCTCATAAGCCTCATCGACCACGTCATCATGGACAAGTGTCGCAGTGTGCAATATTTCAACCATCGAAGCCGCTACATGAGAAGAGTCATTGGTTTCGCCACATAGTTTAGCACTCAGATATACAAACATCGGACGAATCTGCTTGCCCCGACGTTTGACGATGTAATAGGTGATTTTTTCCAAAAGCGGCACCTTGCTACTCATAGCTTCTTTAAAATGCACCTCAAACTCTTTGAGTTCAGGAGCTATCACTTTTTTGATGTCGCCTAATTTGGACATGGAGTATTTTCAATTTCGGGAGCGAAGATAGGAGCAGGTAGCTCAAAAACAGCCTCAAGACTGATTTTATTTTTCTGCTACAAACGCTATTAAACCAATCGATATCTTTTTATGTATTAATATCTCTTGGTTTCGTACAGGACAAAACGTAAGTTTACTAAACTTCGTCTTAAATAAAAGGTTCGATTTAAAAGGATTGATACCAGAAGTTACTTTAAAATTAAGTTAGTAAACCTCCGATTCTACTTTTTTTCTGTACGGAGAACTCTTGGTTAATTCACTTTTTTTGGAGAAGGATTGGATGTTTTAGTCCAAAAATAAAATCCGGCTTGTTGACTTAACAACAAAACCGGATCTTGGTTTTTAAGTAAAATGGAAAGTATTGTTTTGATTTAGCCTTTTGAAGCTAACAGGGTTTACTTTATTTCCTTGTAAAGCGGTGTATAAAAATCTTAAATTTTCTTAAACTACTCATTTGACGATTCAAACTATATTTTTCCATAAAAATGCATGATTTTTTTTTGAGAAAGTATTTTTGTGTCAAAATTGAAAGATGATGATGAATAAAATATTGGTTTTGGGACTGATGATTTTGATTGGATGTAAACCAACTTCTACTGATTATCAAGAAAAAGCAACTGACCCAGCGCATTTGCATCAGTCTATGAAAAAATTGACAGATGTGATTGTTCATGATATTTTTTCTCCTCCAGTTGCCAGTCGTATTTATGCTTATCCGAATATTGCAGCTTATGAAATTATGCAACATGCAGATGAAAACTTTTTACCATTAGAAGGACAGTTACGAGATTTGAATAATGTACCTAAGCCTGAAGAAGGAAAAGAATATTGCTATCCGCTTGCTGCGACCCATGCTTTTTTGATAGTAGGAAAAGCCCTTATTTTTTCAGAACCCATGATCCAAGAATTTCATGATGAAAAACTCAAAGGATTTGAAGCACTGAATATGCCATCGAGTGTTTACAACCGCTCCATAGCGTATGGAGAGGCCGTTTCAAAGCACATTTTGGCGTGGGCAGATAAAGACAATTATAAACAATCCAGAACCTTTTCCAAGTACTCTTTTCAAGATGACCCTGCTACTTGGCAACCGACTCCTCCTGCCTACATGGATGGGATAGAACCGCATTGGCGAGAGATAAGACCAATGGTTTTGGATTCTTCTCAGCAGTTTACGCCACCACCACCAACGCCTTATGATATGAACAAAAACAGCAAATTTTACGAGGAATTGATGGAGGTCTATACCGTTTTGGAAGGAGAGGAAAAAGAAGATAAAATTGCCATTGCACAGTTTTGGGACTGTAATCCGTATGTGTCGCACTCGGTAGGTCACGTTATGTTTGCCACAAAAAAAATAACACCTGGTGGTCATTGGATGGGCATCACCAATATCGCTTGCAAAAAAGCTAATGCAGATATGGTTCAAACTTCAGAGGCTTACGCTCGGGTTTCGATTGCTTTGATGGATGCCTTTATCAGTTGCTGGGATGAAAAATACAGAAGTAATTTAGTAAGACCTGAAACAGTCATTAATCAAAACCTCGATCCTGATTGGAAACCTGCTTTGCAAACCCCGCCTTTCCCAGAATATACCAGTGGGCACAGCGTGATTTCTACGGCAGCTGCGTATGCTCTGACGGATATTTTCGGAGACAATTTTGCTTATGTAGATACCGTAGAGGTAGAATATGGTTTACCTGCTCGCGAGTACAAATCTTTCATTGAAGCTTCGCAAGAAGCAGCAGTCAGCCGATTGTATGGCGGCATTCATTATCGGCCAGCGATTGATGTCGGAGTGGCGCAAGGAAAAGAAGTTGGTCAATTTTTGTTGGCAAACTTAAAAACAAAGAAAAAATAGTATCCTATTGGCAGTTAATTTAATGGAAGAACGTATTTTTATAAACCCCAATGCAAATGGTTCTTTCTAGTTTTCTTAATTCAAGGCTTTGAAGAGAAAAATACTATTGCTGCATCAAGGATTCCCTCCCATGAAATCTATGGGGGCTATCCGCAATTATAAAGTTGCGAAAGCGTATCTCAAATATTTTGATAAGGTATCGGTTGTCACACCAAAAGACAAAAACAGTTGGCCAAAAGGAGCATCTTTGGATTTGAGTGAATTCGATATTCACGAGGTGGGATCTTTTTGTTTGCATTCCCTAATTGGTAAATTTCCAGATACCATAAAATTTAATTCCAAAAGGCGACAAAGTAAATGGTCAAATCTTTTCAGAAAGGTAGTTCGAAGTTTTCCGTTCAATTTGTTTTTGAACGGAGGTGGCTTAAAATATATTCTCAATGGATATAAAAAAGGGAGCCAACTAATCGAAAGTGAGGGTATAGATTATATTCAAACTTCTTACCCACCGATGACGGATCAAGTTATCGGCTGGTTGCTCAAACGAAAATTTCCTCACCTGACTTGGATTGCTGATTTCAGAGATTTGGTTGTAGAAGATAGACGCAATGATATCGTCTTGCCTGAGCTACAACACTGGTTTATTAAAAAGTTGGTAGCCAAAGCAGAGGTGGTGACTACTGTATCTGATGGATTGAAAGACCACATGAGCGCCTACAAAAATTCAGTTGAACTTATTCGAAATGGTATCCCGGATGAACCTTCGAGTAGATGCGATTTGATAGGGCAAAAGTTCACCATCAGCTATACTGGTTCTATTTATAAAAATTTGCAGACACCTCAATTGCTTTTTGATGCTATTTCTGCTTTGATAAAAGAAGGAAAACTTAATAAAGAAAAAATCCAGTTTCTTTATCGAGGAAAAGATATTCAGCTTTGGCAAGACATTATCGAACAACATGGCCTTTCCGCAATTTTTAATGGCATTCCCGCTCAAGTTTCTATAAAGGAGTCAAGGATTTTGCAACATTCCAGCCACATCAATTTGCTACTTTCGTGGGCAAGCAAAGATTTTAAAGGTATCCTTACGGGAAAAATGTATGATTACATGGCAGCCGGCAAACCAGTAGCTTTGATTATAAATGGAGAGAAGGATGGCGAATTTGAGTGGATATTTAAGCAAACCAACTTGGGCGAAATTTTCTACCATCCCTCAAAAGAATTGGAATCTATGAAAACCTTCATCATGCAATATTATCAAGAATGGCTCATGACAGGAAATGTAAAATCTGTTACCAATCAAAAAGGCTTGGAAGAATTTAGAATCGAAAATATTATTGAAAACTTTGTTGAAAACGTATTGAAAATAAAACCTGTAAAACTTCAATTGAATCCGCTCAAAAATCAATTGCCTTCCAAAATCGCATCATAAATCACCTGATGTATGCGTGGCCTGATATTCAAATCATAAATCGCTCGACTCAACCGAGAAGGGTAAACACGGTTAGATAAAAAGATATAGAGCAAGTCATATTTTGGGTCGGCCCAAACCAAAGTACCCGTATAACCCGAATGTCCAAAAGTGTCAGGGCTGGCATCTTTGGCCGTGCTACTTTTTTGCGGATGATATTCAATCAAGGGCTTGTCAAAACCAATGCCTCGACGAATGCCCTGCGCTGGATATTGATATCGCGTGAATTCCTTTAAAGTCTCTTCTTTGATAAATCGTTGACCTCCATAAGTTCCTCCATTCAAATACATTTGAAATAATTTGGCCAAATCAACGGCCTTTCCAAACAACCCAGCATGGCCCGAAATGCCACCCAACATGATAGCCCCTTCATCATGTACTTTTCCATGAATCTGACTCATCCTAAAAAAAGTATCGCGCTCGGTGGGAATAATTTTTTCTAACGGAAAATGCTGGTAGGCGTTGAACGTCAAGGAGTTAGCACCAATTTTTTTGTAAAAATTTTCTTTTAAAAAAGTCTCGAAAGGTTGGCCGCTCAAATTTTCCACGACAGTGGGATACAAATAAAAACTCATGTCGGAGTACACATATCTTCCTTCTTCCGAAACGGGCGAATCTTTTATTGCTTTGAAAATTTTCTTTTGATAATTGCGATGTTGATAAAGATTTTCGGCAATAGGAATAGGGTAGCGCTTGCTTGGTTTCGTTTTGAAAGTTCGGCGTTTCCATTTCCCATTTTTCTTTTTAGTATCTCTCCAAAATGGAATCCATGCCTTCAGTCCAGCCGTATGCGTGAGCAACCGCCGGAGGGTCATGTCTTCTTTATTCGTTTTATAAAAATCAGGATAAAATGCTTTGAGTGGTGATTCTAAATTTATTTTTTCATCATCCACCAATTTCATAATAGCGGGCAGCGAGGCAGAAACTTTTGTAATAGAGGCAAAATCATACACATCCTCCAACTGCACTTTTCGAATGGAATCGTAAGTATGAAATCCCCATGCCTTGTGATAAATCAACTTCCCTTTACGGGCAACTAAAACCTGCGCACCAGGAAAAGCTTTTGCCTCCAATGCCTCAGCCATAATTTCATCAATTCCATTTTCTAAAATAGAATCGTTCATACCAACCAAATAGGAAGGCATACAGCAAATCGAAAGTGTATCGGCTTGTGCAAAAAGGTTGGAAAAACTTATTGTCAACAACAAAAGCCGTAATAGATGGTTTTTCAATTTCATGTCAACAAAAGTAATTAGCTAATTTTTTTTTGAACCACAAAAGGCATAAAAGAACTACAAAAGACGGCTTTAATTTCTCTTTTGTGCTCCTTTTGTGTCTTTCGTGGTTTATTAATCTACTACATTTGCACAAATTTGAATTATGGAAGAGCCACAAAATATGGCAGGTTGGAAAATATGGTTACCCACCTTTGTTGGGTTGGCCGCAGGTTTAGGGATGATATTGGGATTAGGAATGGCACCCAAAGGAGAAACGATTGTCGTAAGAGAGGAAGGAGGTGATTTAGGTGCAATTGGATATGGTCGAATGGAGGAATTGATTCGGTACATTGACGCGCGATATGTGGACGATGTAGAAGATGATGAATTGGTGGAGGATGCGATAAATACCATATTGGATGATCTTGACCCACACTCCAGCTATATCCCGAAAGAGGAACTAAAACAAGCAACAGAAAGATTACAGGGCAATTTTGATGGCATTGGTATTGAGTTCATGATTTTAGACGATACCTTGATGGTGATCACTCCATTGGCTGGTGGGCCATCAGAGGAGGCCGGTGTCTTAGCAGGTGATAAAATTGTTCAAGTAGGAGATACGACCATTGCGGGAAGGGATTTGAAAAATGAAAAAATTATGACCCTCTTACGTGGCGAAAAAGGAACAGAGGTGGAAATTGGCGTGAAACGTGGCAAAGAAGAAAAACTACGAAAGTTTACGATAACACGGGCAAAAATACCCAACAATAGCGTTGATGTCGCCTATATGGTAGATAAAAAAACGGGCTTCATTAAAGTCAATCGTTTCAATGCCACCACTTATGAAGACTTTATGAAACAGCTCGAAGACCTCGTTGAGAAACAAGGCATGGAGCATTTAATAATCGACTTGCGTCAAAATCCGGGTGGCTATTTGATGGAGGCCACCCAGATTCTCAGTCAACTTTTTGAAGATAGAGAAAAGTTGTTGGTTTACACAGAAGGAGATAAATCTACCCGTCAAGATTACAACTCTACAGGCGCCAATTTTTTCACAGTGGATAAAATAGCGGTTTTGATTGATGAGGGGTCTGCCTCTGCCAGCGAGATTGTGGCAGGTGCGCTTCAGGATTGGGACAGAGGTATCATTGTAGGTCGCCGCACTTTCGGAAAAGGACTTGTACAGGAGCAATATAAATTGAGCGATGGCTCGGCGCTACACTTAACAGTTTCCAGATATTTTACACCTTCTGGCCGATGTATTCAGCGTGATTACTCAGACTCAGAGGGATATGAAGATGATTTTTCTGCTCGATTCCAATCAGGAGAATTGCAGGATCCATCTAAGTTTAAATTGGCGGATACCACTGAGTATTACACGGCAGGTGGCCGGGTCGTTTATGGTGGTGGTGGTATCTCCCCTGATATTTTTGTGCCATTAGATACGTTCCTTTTTTCTACATACTATCTTCAGTTGCGACAAAAAATATCGCCTTTCGTTTTCAGATATTTTGAATCAAATAAAGAGACCCTGAAAGAATGGGTGAAGGAATCTGCTTTTATCAAAAACTTTGAGGTGACAGATGAATTATTCAATGAATTTTTGGCTTACGCCGAAAAAGATAAAGTCCTTTCTAAACGCAATGAAACTGTTCTTGCTAAAACAGATCCTGAACTTCGCCAATGGCTCAAAGCGCGTATCGGCAAGCATCTCTTTGATCAGTCCACCTTGTACAAGGTTATCAATGAGCGCAATCCAATGATTGGGGAGGCCCTTGATTGGATTAATAGCGATAAGAAATTGGTAGAGTTGGTGGATTAGAGTTTGATGAACGCAGAGACGCAAAGAGGTTGAATAAATGAGGCACAATTTTTTAAATAATGCATGCCAATTTATCATTTCTAAAGAAGAACTAAAATGCAAGTATTAAATCGAAGTGAATTTACATTTAACGGTTCGATTGAAGACTTTTTTTCAAAAGTTAGAAATTCGGCTTTTTTTATTTTAAAAAAAAGCAATTGGATCGAACACAGTAGAAAAGCTGAATTTAGAATAGATTGTAAAGTCCCGATGTTTTCAAGATATATTTTACCACTTTCTTTTGATGGAGAAATTATTGACTCAAACGGTTTTTCTAAACTTACAATCGGAGCTAACTATAATTGGCTGTTTTATTTTAGTATAGCTTTTCTTTGTTTTGTTTGGGGTTTACTTTTATTCGATTCTAACTTGGCAGTGAATATTTTCATATTTGGGATGATAATCATTGTCTACCTTTCAGGAAGATTCATTTATACCTGCCGTTATTTTTTGCCAATGTTTATTGAGATTATGAATTTAAATGAAATAGGTCGATAAATACCTTTTTGGTTTAATTTTAAAAAAACAGAAATTATCACAATGGCTGCCCCCAGTCGTGCCACGATAAAATCCGCGAAAATCTTGTCCATCCGCGTCATCCGCGTTCCACTTCGTCATACAGGGAAAGTCATAAAAAACAACCCCGAACACAAAATGCATTCGGGGCTGAAAAGCTAAAGACTGCTTGTGAAAACTAAGTCATCAATCATTTAGCATAAATCGTTGAACACTTGGTTTGGTTCCTTTTGAAAGAATCTGAAGAGAATAGATTCCACCCTTCAAATGATTTAAGGGTATGGAAATAACGTTTTCCGAAAGGCGGTTTATCGAAATAATACGCTGCCGTTTCCCAAGCTGATCAATAACTTGAATTTCCACATCTTTTCCGATATAATCGGATAAAGCTATATTAATGGTTGATTGTGCTGGATTTGGGAATATCAATGGTTTGGTATATTCCTTCTCCAACTGTAACTCGGTTTTTTCTTCTATAAAATTGTTGGAACCATTACCCAATCTGGCACTATTGATAGTAACTAAATCAAAAATATCACACTCCGTAGCTGCCCAAGTTTCAAAGGTTTGTATCTGAATGTAGTAATCACCCGGAGTCAGGGTTTCTACCACATCGCCAGTACATGGAGTAGAGAACAAGTCACATCCATAGACTTGGGCAAAAGTAGCAGCATCCAAAATTTTAATAGAAACGATTGGGTAGTTTGGCGTAGGTATGGTGACCGTTGCTCCTTCAATAGAATAGGTTGCGGTACAGCCATCTATTGGTTCGCAATTGGCATCGATGGTTTTGACAATGCAATTGGATTCACCGCCCATCCAATCACCACAACCCTCTCTTCGCGACAAGCGACGGAAATAAGTCGTTTCACTCACGGAAGTTGGAGTATAAGTAGATTGAGTAGCCCCCGCCACGGCATCTGACAAACTCATTGGGCAGCCTGTTGTAGAACTTAACCATTGATATTCAACCGTACCACTCCCGCCCGAAGGGAGGGCGTCTGAAGTGATAGGGGTTGGAGTATCAATTGGGCAAAGTGTTTCGTCACCTGAAATCGTTCCACCGTCTGTAATATTATCGCAAGGCGTACCAGCGCATGAACAATCTGCTTGAATGACATCGTTTTCCGTCTGTGGATCTCCATCGTTACAGACATCGCCCTCATTTGCGATAAGCGAATTATTATCATCACAATCCACATCAGCACAGAAACCATCGCCATCAGCGTCACCACCGTTGTTTTGGCAAGGATCCATGTTTGTAATTTGAATTTCTTCAAACAAATCGCAAATAGCAGGAGTGTTCCAATCTGTAAAGGTTTGAATTTGTAAGTAATAGGTTCCTGGTGCATTGATTGGTCGTGTGATTGTGGCATCACATGGTAGATCCCAAGAGTTGCAGGCATATTCCAACCCAAAGTTGACATCCAAAATTTGAACGCTATGAATCGGTTTGTCCACATTAGTAATGGTGACCATGTTTCCAACTACTGTAAAAGTTACATCGCAATTGTCGGTTGTTGCAATTGGTGTTCCTGCACAAGTACAATCCGTTTGGCGAATATCGTTTTCTGTATTTGGATTTAAATCATCACAAGGTTCTCCTGGGACACCGATTCCAGCATCAGTTGGGTCACAATCATCGTCACCACAGATGCCATCACCATCTACATCCCCTCCAGCCAAATCACAATTGTTCGGAATGGTACCCTGGCAAATGCAACCATTGATAATGATATCGTTTGTCGTATTTGGATCACCATCATCGCAGGCATCACCAGGTTGTCTAATAGCTGGGTCATTGTCATCACAATCTACATCAGCGCAGAAGCTATCACCATCCGCATCGCCTCCATTCAAATCACAAGGGCTGCCAGTATTTGGGTCTTCAATCATTACCAGATCGAAAATATCACAAACAGGAGTGTTCCAGTCGATAAAGGTCTGTATCTGTACATAGTATTGACCAAATCCAGAAACCGTGATTACTAAATTCTCATCACAGACCGTTGTGAAATCGTCACAAGTAAAATCTGCACCAAAGTTAATATCTAATATTTTGACAGATTTAAAGGTTCCAATTACATTATTGATTGTAATTACATTTCCATCTATGGAATAGGTTGCGTTACAAACTGTTGGGTCATCAGGTTCTCCAGCACAGGAGCAGTCCGCTGAGATGACATCATTGATTGTCGTAGAATCGCCGTCATCGCATACGTCACCTTCAATTGAAATTAGTGGATCATTATCATCGCAATCTATGTCTGCGCACACACCATCACCATCTGCATCACCACCTTCATTAAAACAAGGAGGAAGTGTTCCTGCGCATGAACAATCAGCTTGAATGATGTCATTCATAGTGGTAGAATCGCCGTCATCGCA
>CALDSS010000134.1 GCA_937924495.1 uncultured Saprospiraceae bacterium | reverse complement strand
ACTGCTGAAATTACCAATTCCTTTTTCGAAAGTTTGGAAACCGTTTTTGATAAATGTGTAGAAGATGCAGAAGCAATTGTTTCTGGTGACCCTGCTGCTTATAATGACAAAGAGGTGATTCGAACCTATCCAGGTTTTTTGGCGATTGCGATTTTTAGAATTGCTCATCTGATGTATCAATTGGACATCCCCTACTTACCTCGAATTTTTACGGAATATGCGCACAGTCGAACGGGTGTAGATATTCATCCTGGAGCGACTATCGGTCGTAAATTTTGCATTGACCATGGTACGGGGATTGTCATTGGAGAAACAACAATTATTGGAGACAATGTAAAAGTCTATCAGGGCGTCACACTCGGCGCATTGAGTGTCAGAAAAGATATGGCTCAAACCAAACGTCATCCCAATATTGAAGACAATGTGATTATTTATTCTGGAGCGACGATTTTGGGCGGAGAGACCACTATAGGCAAAGGCAGTATCATTGGTGGAAATGTTTGGATAACGGAGAGTGTTCCGCCTGGTTCAAGAGTTTATTATCAATCACAAGATACCGTTAGTTTTTAGTAAAAATTAGTTGACTAAGTTGATTGAGTTAATTTAGACTAAACTCAATCAACTCAATCAACTCAATCAACTCAATTCATGTTAGCAGAAAATATCGCAAATCTCATTGGCAAAACGCCATTGGTTCGAATCAACTTTCCAGAGATACCCGACCATGTAGAATTGTATGGGAAATTGGAAGGCAACAATCCCGGTGGTAGTGTCAAAGATCGCCCTGCTTATAACATGATCAAAGAGGCCTTGGAACGAGGTGATATTGATGAAAATTCAAAATTGGTAGAAGCGACGAGTGGAAATACTGGCATCGCCTTGGCTATGGTGGCTGCTGCTTTTAAGCTCAATATGACGCTCATCATGCCCGAAAGTGCAACGCAAGAACGTATTGATACGATGCGTGGGTTTGGGGCAACGGTCATTCTCACCCCAAAAGAAGGAACGATTGAATACTCTCGTTCATTGGCCGATAAAATGAGAGATGAGCAAGGTTATGTTTTGCTCAATCAGTTTGGAAACGAAGACAACTATCTCGCGCATTATAAAACGACTGGTCCTGAAATTTGGAGAGATACTAAAGGAAAAATCACGCACTTCGTTTCGAGTATGGGCACGACGGGTACTATTATGGGCAATTCTAAATATTTAAAAGAAAAAAATCCAGCGGTGCAAATCGTTGGAGTACAACCAGAGGAAGGGTCAAGAATTCCAGGCATTCGAAAATGGTCGCCTGAATTTTTGCCTGCCATTTATGACCCGAAACGAGTCGATCAAATTAGACATGTCAATAGAGATAACGCCATCACCACCATGCAACGGATGGCAAAAGAATTAGGAATTTTTGCGGGCATCAGCAGTGGTGGAGCACAATATGCAGCTTTGGAATTGGCGAAAGAACTAACTGAACCAGCGGTGATTGTAGCTATTGTTTGTGATAGAGGAGATCGGTATTTGAGTCAAGGGGTTTTTGGTACAGAGAACGGATAACGGTAAACGGCCACTTCGTTGACGGCCGCTTCGCTGACGGATTAGCGACCGTCGGTCGCGCTCAGTTCCGTCATTCGTCAGCGAAGCGGCCGTCCTCCGTCAAACGAAGTGGCCGTTTTTGGTCAAAAGATTAATCCCCAACCATAACTCGCAATTTTCACCAACAGCCAAACCAATAATACAAACAAAGCCCCCAACACAAGTGCAACAAAAATGATGACAGGCCATGCACTTCCTGTGTGTTTATTTTCGTCATAATGCTCTTTCAGTAGGTTGAAGTTTCTACGATTTGCCTTATAAGTGAGGTCAAATAAATCTCCAATGATGGGGATACTTCCTACAGTCGCATCCAGAAAAATATTCCATAGCATTTTGACGAGTACCATTCCACTGGCACCATTTTTTGCCATCGTGACTACCAATCCACCAGAGAAAACAAAACTTAATAAATCACCAGCATAGGGCACTAATCCAATTAAAAAATCCAATCCAAATCGAATGTCCGTTCCGGGAATTCTAAATTTGGAATCCATCAGATCAGTAAGCGTGTCGAGCGTTTTTAGTTTAGTGGGGGTAGGACTTAAGTCGCTCATAATGATTTTTTTATTGTATGATAACTTATTGAATAGGAGTGTATCCAACTTTCGTTTTTTCAAAAAATTCTGGCACTTCTCCCAAAATCAAATTATAATTATGCTCTTTTAAATTTTCGAATTTGACGTCAGAAACCACATTTGCTTTGCCTTTCAATTGTATCGAATCCGTAATGCAATGATTGAAATCTATGGAAGATTTTCCACTTAAATTAAAGTCTTTCAATTTATTTGAAAAGAAGACAGAAGAAGTGATTACAGCTTCGCTGGCGCGAGTGCTATCTGCATCTGTTTCTATTGCGATAGAAATTTCATTGTTATAAAATGTTGAATTTTCAATAATGGCAGAAGAGGATTCTTTTAAAATGATTCCTTTTGGGCAACCAACAATTAGATTGTTGTAAATTTTTAAATTTTTACTGCTTCCAAATTTTTCACTGCCCAATTCCATCCCGCAATCTTTGGTGTAAAAAATCCGATTGTCTTTGATGAGCGTATTTTTACAAGCATTTTGATCAATTGCATCATCTTTCATGAAAAGAAAATGATTGTTGATTATCTTTCCATCTGTACAATTTATATACTCGACTGCATCCGGCACTTTCGTGAAAACGCTATTCGATACCACTGGTTTTTCTACATCATGAAGGAGAAGACCTTCTCCTCGGTTTACGCCATCAAATCGGCAACTATCTATCAAAACTTCTCCGATCCAAAACCTTGCAAGGGCTTCATTCCATTCCAGTTTTTTGTTGTTTTTGAAATGGACATGTTTGAATAAATTATTGGTTTTATAAGAAAGAATTTCACCATTGTCGATGATGGCATGTCTGATGTTTAAATTAGAACATTCGCCTTTTGCCCATAGATTTCCCCAGCCATATTTTGGGTCAGAACCCTTTAAAATAACAGGTTTTTCTTTGGTGCCTCGAATGAATACATCGCCGTAAGCCATGATGTTTACACCTGTGTCCAACACGACAGTAGTGCCTGCCTCAATGATTAAAGAATCTCTTTCATTGATAACCAAATCTTCTGAAATATGAATAGGTTCTATACTATCCAAAACGACAGCTTCACCTCGACAAGAGCTGAATAGTTGAATAACTCCAATAAACAAGATGCAATTGAAAATTACTTTTTTACTAATTCGAAAATTACTTTTCATCAAACGTTTCAATTTTAAGGTTATCGACCCAGATGGTGTGTTCGTTCTGCATGTTTGAAATCAAGACCTCTACTTTTTTAGGATTAAAATCATCACA
>CALDSS010000133.1 GCA_937924495.1 uncultured Saprospiraceae bacterium | reverse complement strand
TGTCGAACACGAAGATGTTGGTATGGGCAATGACCTCTACAATAATATGAGTACCAATAAGAGTAAAAATTATACTGCCTGGATCAACGAACTGGCTTCAATTATGAAAATTAAAAAGTAAGACATGGCAAGGAAGATAGACCTAAGTAAAATAAGAGAAGCGAAAAACACTCAATTTAATCCTAATAAGGTTAAGACGCCTATTACGAAGAAAAAAGTAGCACATCCAGAGGTAGTTAAAGAACCCGAGGAAATAGTAAAGTTAGAAGCACCAAAAGCCGTCGAAGAAAAGCCTAAAGCAAAAAAAGCTATTAAAAAACCAAAGCCAAGTAGGGTAGGGCGACCCGTTGATAAAAACAAAAAGCCAACCCGCGCTACTTCTATTCGCATCCATCCAGATCTTATTGAGATACCGAAGATACTTGCAGGGGTGAGTCGAAAAAATGTCTTTACGATTTACAATGAAATGATAATAGAGGCCTTACATAAATATCAAAAAAAATATCCTGGTTTGATTGATGATCTAAAGGCTCCACCCAAAGAAGAGATTTAATGCTATCCTAAAATGGTTGCCTTTTGTTTTGTTGTTTCCATATAAAAGCAACCATTTTAGGAATAAAACCCGAAACATCCTTCCTTTTTGCATCAGAAAATGTAAAAATCAACAACAGCTTGTATTGTTGTTGATTTTATTATTCTTTATATTCTCTTTTGAATTTCTATAAGTTACTGATAATCAGCTTCTTACGAAGATATTAGTAACTGTTTTAGGACAAAAGGCAACTGTTTTAGGATTTATTGGCAACTGATTTAGGAGTAAAAAGCAACTAAAATAGGAATTAAGGCAACTGTTTTGGGCAAGGGTAACCATTTTGGGTTGAATATTGTACCAATTTAGTTACCTTTGAGTGGGTTGTATTTGTAAAGGCAACTGTTTTAGGTCGTTTGTCTCCTAAATTGGTTGCCAATAGCTGAAATGGCCTTTAATGAAGGTGAAATAAAGAAAAACTACCTAAAGTAGTTGCTCTATGAAGCAAAATACTCCTAAAACAGTTGCTTTTGAAGTAAAACGCATCTAATAAAAGGCAACCATTTTGGGAAATGCTAAATCAATGATTTATGAGAAAATCCATAACGAGGAGTAAAAAGAAGCGAGGGAATACCATCAAACTTGTGGTAAAATCCAATGAACTCGTGGAAGCGCGTTATATGTTCGACGTTTGGGAAACTCGTTTTTTTCATTCGCTTATCGCTTCCATTGATCGCAAAGATGAAGATGATAAAGTATATCGCCTTTGGTTCAAGGATATCAAAAAGAACTTCCAACTCAAATCCAATCAATCCTACAGTTACCTAAGGGAAGCAGCCATCAGTATGGCAAGCAAAAGTGTTTACATCGGTTGGATGAATGATAAACATCGTCGAGGGCGAATGCACCGTATCATTCGTTTTGTCGATTTTTTAGAAAAAGGACAAAAAGGGGAGGGGACAAAACAGCAGGAGTATGTAGATGTTTCGATTGATAAAGATATCAAACCATACTTGTTAGATATCAAAAAGAATTTTGATCCAAAATTGACTCGATACACTTCTTACGACCTGCGTAATATCATAAAATTAAAGCCTTATTCAACGCGGATTTATGAATTGCTCAAACAGTTCGAATACAAAGGATTCAGAACGATAGTGATAGAAGATTTGAAAGAAATGTTTGAGATAAAAGATGAGTATCCGCGCTTTTCAAATTTTTATCAAAAAGTAATTGTTACGTCTATTGATGCGATTAATAAAAATACAGATTTACGCATTCCAAAAGATAAAATCGAAAAGATAAAAAGAGGGAGAAAGGTCTATGCTTTAAGATTTATGATTTTGAGTAAATCGGATGAGGAAGTCTCTATCATGAGAAATGAATTTGTTCCCAAGACGTTATTTGATAATGTAGAAGACGCTGAGATTGTAGAGGAAAAATTATCGGAGGCAGACAAATTATTTGAAGAATTTCAGGCGATTGTAGTGAAACAGTTTGGGGTGACACCAACAACTTTTGTAAAAATGTTGGGGTCAAAAAAATATTCGAAAAAAGACATCGAACAAGCAATCAATGTTACGCGTCGAGCGAACTATAATCAGATGATTAAATCAAACATAGCTGGCTTTTTCATAAAGGCACTAAAAGAAGGATATACAGATACGAAGGAAGAAACTAAAAAGAATGGGAGAGCAGATGTAAGCATCAAAAATGATAAACCAAATCCTAAAAAAATAGAATTGCAAGCATTGGAAAAAAAGCTGAGGGCAGAGTTTCGACAAAAAGAGAATGCTATCATACAGGCACTTTTCATTGAGCAGCCTCAACTCAAAAATTTCATTTTTGAAGAATTGAAAACTTCTCGCGTGGCTGGCTATGATTCAGATAAAACGGAAGACGAAAACATGTCCGATCCTCAATTCGCTGGCGCATTTAAAAATAGTGCGCGAAAACGATTTATTGAACGTTTTGAGGCTTTGGATGACTACTATGTTCCTCGATTGAAGAAAATCAAGAATGCGATTACTTCGCTTTAGGAACATGTAAAGAATTATTCAACTTTGTTGTAAGTTATTTTTTACACGTTCTTTAATATAATTTTAGAATATTTTCTGGATTGTTTTGAACAATTCAAGATTCCTTTCCGTTTTGGCGTCGATTTTTTGCAAGACCTATCTATCGTTTTGCATTCAATGCTGATCCCTCCCTTATAATCAGCTCATTTATTAATTAAAAAAATTATCACCATGAACACAAAATTTTTGAAATTTTTAATTATTCCAGCTTTTTTATTGGTTTTTGCAGCTTGCCAAAAAGATGAAGATCCAGTTGTTTCTGGCAGCTCAGATCTTCAAGGACAAGCAAGAATTGAAATTACCGATGCACCAATTGATGACGCCTCTGTTGAGGGCGCTTTCGTAACCATAACGGAAGTGAAATTGGATGGACAATCTGTTGAAGGATTCAACAAAACTACAATTGACTTGATGGCCTATCAGAATGGAGACACTAAGTTGCTTTCAGATACTGACGTAGAAGCAAAATCATACTCCGAAATTACACTCGTTTTAGATTATGATGAAGATGCACAGGGCAATAGCCCAGGTTGTTATGTAATGGACGATGAAGGCAAAAAACAAAAATTAGAATCGTCTTCCAATGAAGTAAAATCACAAGGAAATTTTCAAGTGGTGACGGATCAAACGACTAACTTGGTTTTAGATTTTGATTTACGAAAATCTGTTACGAGATCTGATGATGGTCCCGATGACCAATACGATTTTGTAACGGCTGCAGAATTGCAAAGTGCAGTTCGTTTAGTGCAAAAAGATGAGGCAGGCATGGTAGAGGGAACCTGTCAAGACAATGTTTCTGATAGCGACAAGATTGTTGTTTACGCTTACGCAAAAGGAACGTATAGTGATGCGGAGAAAGAAGGGCAGGGCAGTAGCGACATCGAATTTGCCAATGCAGTTACCAGTGCAGAAGTTCAAAGTAACGGAAGTTTCAATCTCAACTTTTTGGAAGAAGGCGATTATGAATTGAAATTTATAAGTTACAAAGACGAAGACAATGACGGCCAGATGGAAATTCAAGGAAGCCTTGAGTTTAGTTTGTTGGCCGGTCTTGATTTGAATACAGTAAGCGTAACTTCAAATAGTAGTGTTTCACTCGATTTATTAGTGACGAGTCTCATTCGATTTTAAGCCATAATGTCGTTTTAAAAAAATAAGCCGTGAAGAATGTTTTCTTTACGGCTTATTTTTTGACGAATATCTATTCTTATTTAATTGAAATTCCTTCAGTAATGAAACTAATTCCTTGCTGCCCGTGAGTCGAGATCATGACGCCTTGAAAAATAGGTTTGACCTTGCTCGTAGTCGCTCCCCAGTTGATAATGAAATTGGCTCCTGATCCACCTACATCATCATCCTCTTCAATTACATATTCGATACTTTGCATTGGGCGAAGCAAAAGTTGTTTACCAGAAATATAATTTCTAACCTTCTTGCCATCGGTATCATAATATACCACATCGTTGACAAAAACAGAATCAGTTAGACTGGTATTACGAATACTCAGAGTGGCTGTCAGAAGAAATTTTTCATATACAGATTTATGATAAATGTCAGAATAGATAGGCACGTACACCGTATCATGATGAGATAGTTTGGCATCAGGGAAATAGGTCTCTTTTGCTTCTAAAATATCCTCACCTTCTTCATTGAGATTAGGATCTTGACGGGTACAAGCTGAGATCAACAATACCATTCCCATCAGACTCATTAAATTGACTTTCATTTTTAAAATTTTGTTTTGAAGTTGTTTAAAGATAGATTTTTCGCTGCAAATTTTCGCTTCTGAACTCCATTTTTAAACAACTTCTTTGAAACGATTACTTGGTATCAAAAGTTCAACTAAAACTTTTGAACAAAAAAGGGAGTCATGCTTTTTAGGAGCTCTGTAAACCAACTTATGAATCAGATGCGATTTTTAAGGCTCCAAATCTCCAGTTTTTATGATTGGTATGATCGTGTACAACATAAAAGCTCACCTCAGCTCAATCTTGTTTGGGGTTTCTTTCTATACTCTACTATTGGGTTCTTGTTACTCTTGTTTCCATTGTTTCACGAACAATCTGCTTCCACTTTAGATCATTTGTTTATTGCAGTCTCAGCGATTTCAACCACAGGTTTGGCTACCATTGATATTGCAGGGACGTACAATTTTTTTGGAGAATTTATTTTGATGTGTCTATTCCAGATTGGTGGAGTAGGGTACATGACCTTGACGACTTACTTTCTTCTTTTCACTACCCGAAATATTTCTTCGTGGCATCGGCGAGTTATCGGTGCAGAGTTCACCATGCCCGATACCATTCGAATCCAAGATTTTCTGAAAAGCGTAGTCTTTTTTACCATCATAATGGAGGTACTCGGAACTATTGCCTTCTTTCAGGTTTTCAAACACGATTTTGAGTTTTTTGAGGCATTGTGGTATAGTCTCTTCCATAGTGTGAGTTCATTTTGTACAGCAGGCATTTCTTTGTTTTCTGATAGTTTTGAGGCTTACGCCGAAAACCCAATAATAAACACAACCGTTTCTGTATTGGCCATCTGTGGTTCTTTAGGATTCATAGTGGTGACAGATTTATGGTACCGCCTTACTGGCAAAACAAGTAAACTTTCCTTTACTACAAAAATCATTTTTTACGGATTTATATTCCTCTTAGGTTTAGGAACAATTATGATTTATGTGCTGGAGCCAACCTCTAATCAGCAATGGAATCTGGCATTTTTTCAGACGATGTCGGCAATGACGACGGTAGGATTTAATACGATTCCTATTTCTGAAGTATCGAGACCAGTCACCATATTTCTTATTTTTATCATGTATATCGGAGCTTCTCCTTCAGGTACGGCAGGAGGAATAAAAATTACAACACTCACAGCTTTACTTTCTATTCTGAAAAGTCGATTGAGAGGAGAGCGAGAAGTAACTTTTTTGGGCAGACAAGTTCCCTATGAGCGGTTGTTTGTAGCGACTTCTACTTTCATGTTGTACACTTCTATTTACTTCGTAGCCATCTTTTTTCTTTCCATTTTTGAATCAGAAATAGATTTTGACAAACTCCAGTTTGAGGCAGGGTCTGCTCTCGGAACAGTTGGGTTATCGACAGGCATCACATCAGTACTTTCTAGCGCAAGCAAGATTTTACTGATCATATTGATGTTTGTGGGTAGGGTAGGCGTCCTCACCTTTGGTTTTGCTTTACTCTCCAAAAAACATAAAGAGAAAGTGAAGTTGGTGAAAGAAGATTTGGCAGTTTGATAATTTCAAAACCAAAAAAGAATTGAACAAAAAAATAGGATGCCCGTTTTGGGACAAATTTTAAAATAGTATGAGAAAGTACAGCGAAGCAAAACCTTCAATCACAAGTGAAACAACTTATGTTTTTGGAAATTTGATATTGCTTATCAATTCGCTTATTGATAAAATGTCAAATAGGCACTAAGCTATTTTGCCAATAATTTATCAGTAAACACTTCCAACATCTTTTCTACTTCTGTGTAATCTTCTCCTTTTACTTTAACATCTGTGAGGCGAGGCAAGTGTTTAGCAAAGTAGATATGATTATTGGCCATTTCAAATAAATTACTGGCAAGCGCACGAGGGTACTCAAATTGAGGATTTATTTCAGAAATTACATCAGCTACTTTGGCAACCATAAACTTATAATTCAGGAAAAAGCCCTCTTGGTTTTCCTCATCAATATCTTTTATATGGTAGGCTTTTGTTCCTTCCGAAATTATTATTTTATGTAAAATGCTCTCATTGACATAATCAATAGAAGGATTATCCTTGGAAGCAAAAACGAAAGTATTAATAATGATTTTTAGTTTTCGTCTTGGGTCGATGACATTTTTTGTGTTGTAATCAATCAAAAAACTAACCCACTCCCAATACCAACAAACTAAATATAAAAACAGATAATGTTTGTTTTCAAAATATCTATAAATAGAAGCCTCGCCGGTTTCCATTTTGGTAGCCAGTTTTTTAAAAGTAAAAGACTCAAATCCAATTTCTTCAAAAAGAATAATACTGTTTTTGATAATAGATTTACCCAGTTTGGTGGCTTGCGGATCTCTGAGATAAAGACCGCTGTTCAGTTTTATAGAAATTCCTACAGACATGTTAATCAGTTTATCTATTTAAAAAAAAAAGGTTGTCGGACAAAAGTCGTGGAGTACAAAATCTAAAAATTTTTCATCAAAGATTTTCGAGTTCGAGAAATCGTGAAATCGAGATTTCGAGACGTGTTTTGTTCCCGAAATCTCGATCTCCCGATTTCTCGAATTCATTTTTCATAAGTTCCTCGGTATTTGTCTAAGAACCAAAAAAATAAATTTTGAAAAGGGTGTTGTACTTATTGAACAAATAAAAAGGTATTTTGTTACATTAACAAACGATTCTGATAGTAAAACTAATAAAATTTTAAATTATGAAAAAGTTTTTTTGTAGTGTTTTCAGCTTAATTCTTGTTTTGCTTAGTACAGCAGTATCAGTAGAAGCTCAACTACCAGTCAGGAATATGCCTGTCTCTCAAGCACTTAATGTTGCTCCGGTTTCAACTACGGATGCGAGGAGTCTTGAATTTGCCAAGCAAGAATTGTTTAATCAAAATTTTATGGGTGCCATTGACGAGGTTGATAATGTGATAGCCTCAGATCCAAATCACGTCGAGGCATATTTACTGAGAGGTTACATCAGAGAATTGATTGGTATGGA
>CALDSS010000132.1 GCA_937924495.1 uncultured Saprospiraceae bacterium | reverse complement strand
ATGCAAAATCCAAATTTAGACCCAAGTACGGGAAACCTCAATCTGGAAGATCAACAGGTTGAAAAAGCATTGCGTCCGAAAGCATTGAGTGACTTTTCGGGGCAAGATAAGATTGTAGAAAATCTGGAAGTATTCATTGCTGCTGCCAAACAACGTGGTGAAGCGCTGGACCATGTGTTGCTTCATGGCCCTCCTGGGTTGGGGAAGACTACCTTGTCCTATATTATTTCCAATGAGTTGGAAACGAATCTGAAAATGACCTCTGGCCCTGTTTTAGAAAAACCAGGAGACCTTGCAGGTTTGTTGACCAATTTGGATGATGGCGATGTGCTTTTCATTGATGAAATCCATCGTTTGAATAATGTGGTGGAAGAATACCTCTACTCCGCTATGGAAGACTATCGTATCGATATCATGATTGATAGTGGACCGAATGCTCGGAGTATTCAGATTACGTTGAATCCGTTTACATTGGTGGGCGCTACTACCCGAATGGGGTTGTTGACTGCTCCAATGCGCGCGCGTTTTGGTATCAATTGTTTGTTGGCTTATTATGATGTGAACACATTGGTAGGCATCATCAAACGCTCGGCAGGTATTTTGGATATTCCGATAACGGAAAATGGAGCGATTGAAATCGCACGCAGAAGTCGCGGTACACCACGGATTGCTAATATGCTACTGCGCCGAATCCGTGATTTTGCACAGATAAAAGGTAATGGAAAAATCGATGTAGAGATTGCAAAATATGGTCTAACCTCTCTCAATGTAGATGACAGCGGATTGGATGAAATGGATAATCGAATTTTGGATGCCATCATCAATAAATTCAAAGGTGGCCCAGTAGGAATCAGCACCATCGCCACGGCGGTCGGCGAAGAATCTGGAACTATCGAAGAAGTGCATGAGCCATTTTTAATTATGGAAGGTTATCTACAACGCACCCCTCGCGGACGTCAAGCAACAGAGAAGGC
Source organism: uncultured Saprospiraceae bacterium (assembly GCA_937924495.1). Taxonomy (GTDB): domain Bacteria; phylum Bacteroidota; class Bacteroidia; order Chitinophagales; family Saprospiraceae; genus JAGQWW01. The sequence continues at coordinate 11,242 of CALDSS010000132.1, read as the reverse complement.
TTATAAGCATTTGAATATTCCTCCGCCAAGTGTGGAAGGAACTTTGTTTGATGTGTGATTCTAATTTACTTTAAAAATTCCTCTAAAAATCAACTTCAAAAATTTATTTTTGAAAACGGCGGTTCAGATTTAGAACGAAAAATATCTAAATAACTTCGATTTAGCGACCCCATAAATGTGACCCACTTTTAATATGAAGTCTTAAAAGTGTAAATACTACATTAACAATTTATTAAAAACTTAAAAAAACGTTTTGTAGTAAAATTATTTTTCTTCATCTTAGCGATCCTCGAAGAAAAATCAATGAAAGCATTGATCGAAACCATATTAGAGAATACCATTAAAATTTTGACATTATGCTGATTCTTTACATTGCTTCTGCAGCATTCGTAGTAGGCGGCGTACTTGTTTTAGCAGCTAATTTTAGCTCAACAAAAACAGGTCGTTTCTAAAAAAACTTAGAAACCCTCCTATTGAATAAAACACCTAATCTCCAGAAACACTTTGTAAGCCGAACAAACACGCGCACCGATTAGCTTCGGAGTAAAACGAAAAAACTGCACACCTTCACAAATTCCTTTCCCACGAGCAAACCGATCCCAAGAGATATAAAATCGGCTTAAGTTAATTCAACACTGTGACCACCATTTTTCATCTTCATGCCATGCGTGAGGATTCTAAACTTTGTAAAAATATTAATGAGGCTATTCGGGCAACCGTTTAGCCTCGACTTGTTTTATTTGACTTTTATCTATGAAAATTAGAGACGCCCTCCTTGAGGAACATTCTAAAGCACAGACCTTAAAGATTACGCGCTACATTGGATCTGATGCAGCGCGATTTGCTGAATTAATGGAATTGGTTTTGGATGATGAATATCGAGTGGTGCAGCGGGCGAGTTGGGTGGTCAAACATTGTGGTGAGCATAATCCAATGTTGCTCATTCCCTATTTGAGCGAATTGATACCTCGCCTGAGAAAGCCCAAACATGATGCTTACAAAAGGAATGTTTTGCACATTATTTCTTTGCTTGATGTGCCGGATGAGCTTTTGGGAGAGTTGGCGGATATTTGCTTTTCTTCTCTTGAAAACAGAAAAGAAGCGGTAGCTATCCGAGTGCATGCGATGCAAAATCTTTTAAACGTATGTAAAAGAGAACCTGAATTGGCTCCTGAATTGAAAATGCTAATCGAAGAGTATATGCCTCATGAATCAGCTGGTTTTAAATCAAGGGGTAAAAAAATCATCAAAGCATTGGAAGAGATTAAGGAAGGTTGATTAAGTTGATTAAGTTGATTAAGTTGATTAAGTTGATTAAGTTGATTAAGTTGATTAAGTTGATTAAGTTGATTAAGAAACGGAGAAAACTCTAAAGTTTTTCTTTTTGAGAAAATTCTTTTGTAGCCTTTTGAGTTTTTTTTTTTAGACAGGGCGTTAGGCACTGATAATCAGGCAGTTGAATTGAAATTAATCCAAGTCTGTATTTACTAATGAACTTCCTCCTCAATCCAAGCCAACAAGTATCCTTTACCATCGAATTTTGGAAAACAAAAATACTCCGTAGCCACTTCTTTGAGTCCGCCATCTACAATTTGAAAATTCGAGTACTTTAATTTATACACTTTTACGCCTGGCTGGAGACCAAATTCTTTGGCTTGAGATTTTTCATAGGCCTCTCCGTATAATTTTTCGGAAGAGACATCTGATGCTTTGGTTGAAAGAATTTTTTGGTTGATTGGTAATTCAAAAATTCTGCGATGATATTTTGAGTAGTCTTTTTCTGGAATGACTTCCTCTGCCCATTTTAATGGAAAATAAATCATCGACATTTGTAGCGAACGGCTCTTGTTTTTTGTTGCGTTCTGAAACCTTGACCAAAATTCAGCCCAGTCTCCATCAATTGGTTTTTGTGCACCTATCACTGGCGGAGCAGCTGGTACGACTTCTGTAATTTCTTCTTTTGGCGATTCGACTTTAGGTGGCTGTGAATCAGTTTTACAAGAAAAAAAGAATAATACTGAGACTATGACAATCCAAAATTTCATGGAAGTTGAACTTTTGTTACTAAGTAAGTGATAGGACAAAATTAATTTCAATTTGGAAATTAAAAATACAAAGAATGAAGTTGTTTAAAAATCAAAATTTCAATCAGAACTGTTTTATAAAACAGAAACCCCCTCAAATATACTGAGGAGGTTTCTGAATTTTGAGAAACTCTAATTCTATTATCTAACTATGATCATCTTACGTGTAGCTGTGTGATCTCCCGTCTCAAGACGATAGTAAAGCACACCGTCGGCAGCAACATCTGTATTGCTGATTTCTAAGGTATTGTATCCTTTTGCAAAATCTCCGTTTACCACTTTCAAGGTCTTACCTGACACATCGTATATAGATAAGGTAGCCTCACCAGCTTGGGGTAAAGAGAACCCAATAGTGGTGCTTTTTGTAAATGGATTTGGAGTATTTTGGTAAAGTACAAAATCACTACCAGTTGATGTTTCATTGAAACGCAACGTTACATCGCGGTTTTCAAATTCATTACCACCCAAAGTAGCATAAGCTTCAGCAGCAGTGTACTGTGAACTAATGTTTAATAATTCACTTAGTGTGCCTGCCGCTTTTGTTTGGAAGTGTAGTGTAAACAGATCCCCTGTTTTACCGTTTAGTGTTGTTTTTGGATTGTCCCAAGAAGTTGTTATGATACCATCATTGACCATTGTTAAACCAAAGTTACCATCAGTCAAGTCTTTCAATTCACCTTTCTGAATATCTACCAATTGGAGCGCATCAGCATCAAAATTTAAAGTAAACTGGTATCCTAAAACACTTGAGAAATCATCCGCAGTGAAAGGTACTGCTATTGTTTGGCCAGCTTCGAAGGCCTGATCTTTAATCGCAAAAGTAAGCGTACCATTGTAGGTACGGTCATCAACACCTAATATAGCATTTGGTGTAGCATCGTTGTTTACATCACCAATTTTTACAGCAATGAAATCACTGATATCCATTGCCGTATTAAGGTTGTTGTAATTCATTACCTCAGGGAATGGAATCGTAAATGGATTCGCTGGATTTGTAAAAATGAAGTTCTTATCAACAAATCTCCAAGAACTATTATTCGGGAATTCATTGGCAATTCTCAAAATCACTTTTCTGACTGCGACCAAATCAAGTGTGGTAACAGTACCAGAGCGGTTGGCATCTGCAGCAATCATTTTGTATGGTGAATCTAATAAATCAACGTTCAGAATATGCTTGCTCATCAATACTAAATCAAAAGTAGAAACACCGTTTGTAACCGCTCCATTGAAAGTTGGTGTAACGGTATAATCGTTTCCTACAGGAAGATTAGCAAAGCTATACTGTCCGTTTACATCTGTAGAAAGGCTTGATAAAACAGAACTACTGTTATTCAAATCAACATTTACATCTTGAACACCTTGTCCCATTTCATCTTTGACAGCACCACCAATTCTTGTAGTCGTACCAACACAAGCACCCATATTGTCTTGAATGTCGATGAAGGTCTCACAAAAATCCATGTTACCGGCTAAATCTGTAACCTCTAGTCTTATTAATTGAGGCCCTAAGTCATCACAACTAAACCAATCCGGTGTCACCTTAAGTTTCAACCTATTCATTGGCGTACAATTGTCATAACTTTTATTGTTAAACATCATTGGCCCTAACTCAATTTTGCCATGAGGCATCAAAGTAATTGAAAGTCCATTGAAACAGATAGGTGTAGGCTTCTTACTATCTACCACGTGGACAATCACTTCGCAAGAAGATGCATTTCCACAGCCATCGCTCACAACATATACAACTCTTGAAAAACCACCTGGGTATTCTCCAGATGCGTTATTACCTGTTGTTACAGAGTCAATTCGACCATTATTCCCATAATCAATTCTAATTTCGTAGTCTAAGTCATTGCTACAATCTGTAGCCGCAACTGGTGGTAGCACAGCATCTATTTCGTCGCATAATTCAGTGAGGTTTTCAACAACTAGCGTATCAACTCCACAGGTCAAGACTGGTGCATCCAAATCATTCAACTTGATTGTTTGGGTATAAGTCCAATAACCTGAGGTATTTGATGCATTCGGATCATATTGACACCAATCAATCACGACCCATCTTCTCAATACTTTTTTACAAGCATTATTAACAGGCAACTCCTGATCAGTGTACGTTACTGCAAGTAATCCACATTTATTATCTGCCAGTCCTGGCTCGCAGTATCTTACGCTATCGCATGGAATGTCGTCAGGATCCAGTGAAGCACCACATTCATTTGAAGTATAATTTTCAGGCCATACAACATCTCCAATGGTAAATACATCTCCATTAACAACAGTAATCACTTGCGTACAAGAAGCCTCTCGCCCATCTGTATCTGTAGCTGTAAAGACTCTTTCAATAGTACCAACACTACAATTGTCCAGTTTTCTTACTTGTGTCTCCGCTATATCTACATCATCACAATTATCTTCTGCGGTTGCATCACCGAATCTTGAAAAATCAATTAGATCAGTACTACAATCAACAGTCTTGCCTGGAGGACAGGTGATGGCAGGTGGCAACTTATCTTGCACCCAAACATCTACCATACACTCATTATAATTTCCTGCCTTATCAAAAACTCGATAAATGACAGTAACTGTATCGCCTAAGTCACAACAATCAAAAGGAACATAACTGTCAAAGAAAGTAGTATCCTGACAGCTATTTGGCATCCTTCTTACTTCCATTTTTCCTATTTCACAGTTATCACTACTTCCATCATCGAAAGTGGTTGCGTTAGCAATACCTGTACCATCTGATGTAAGTGAAACGACTGTGTATTCATCACATACAGCAACTGGTGGAACTTTATCTTCTACATTAACTACTTTTGAACAAGAGGATGAGTTTCCGCAGTCGTCTGTTGCGATATATGTTACGACATGATTACCAAACGGTACATTTTGAAGCACTCCTCCATTAGCGTTAAGTACTCCGAAATTAGAACTAATTCTTACATCAACATCTGAGCAGTCTCTTGTTCTGATAGCTGGTAGGTTTACATTTGACTCACAATCGTGAGACTCTGTATTGGCCGTTATAGGCTCCCCACATCCACCAAGAATAGTAGGTGCCGTTTCATCTTCAAATTTGATTACTTGAATACAACTCCACGGATTGCCTGGCCCAATCGGAGTACACCAATCGTAGATAGTCCAAGTCCGTAAAATTTTCTTGCCAACTCCACATAACTCAAACTCCTCATCTGTAAAAGAGGCTGCTAGTGAGCAGAATGCAGATGAACCCGGAATCACATCAACAGTTGTTCCTCCAATCACTACTTGAGGATAACCCGTGTCTGCAGGCTCCGTACTCGGATGAGCATTAGGATTTGAACAATCCAAATCCACATTTAGCGGACAGGTAGGCGTCACAGAAGTAAGTGTCACTTTATCTAAGGTGATATTTTGAACACACGTTGAAGTATTACCTTTTGTATCAGTGGCTCGCCAAGTTCTGCTGATAAGAGAAGCATAAGCGTCCGTACAAGAGCCATTTGTAACAATATCTACATAGGAAACCACCAAAGTTGATGCCCCCATACAATCAACAAAATCTGGATCAGCAACATCACCACCCTCGCTCACAGGAGCTGGGTCTTGTATGCAAAATAAAGTAGCATCATTACAATTTGTAATAGCTGGACCAAGTTTGTCTTCGATCTTAATTGAACCCCAGCATTCGTTACCAGTAGCGTCATCTTTCACATTGACAGTCAATGTTTGGCCTTCATAAGTTTCATCAACCAAAGTGGCAATGTGTGTGATGGAAGATGCATCCGTCCAAGACACCTGAGGGAGCAACCCTCCTGTACCATCAAAAATGTAAACTTCTTTTGAACCAGGACAGGTCGCCAAAGTAGTAAGAACCATATCTGGTGTTACCGTTCCTTCGCAATCATTAGCTGGGCCAGGTAATGAAACCTGAGCAGCCTGATTACAAGGTAATGTACATTGAGCAGAAGAAGTCTGTGCCCAACCTACAGCAAAAACAAGCAACATGCTCGCTCTCAAAATTTTAACAGTCCCAGGAATAAAAGCATTCTTCGTGGGAAAAGCACTCCTAATCCAGTTGTTAAACATGCTAGTAAGCTCTGTTTTTCTCATGGGATAAAATGATTTAATGAATTAAAATAGTTAGAAAAATGTGTGTAAGTGCTTTGGTCTTTTTCCGCCCGTCTGGGAAAAAGTAAAACCATGTTCAAGGCCTGACAGTACAAGACTGTGCAGACATTGTGTCTGAAGTTACCAAGTAATATGTATGTTATATATTCTTAAAAGCGACTAAATAGGCGGCGAAAAGTCGCTTTGTTTTTCTCAAGTAATTTTAAAAATGAGCAACATCTGGTTTGAGTTCATTGTGCATAGAAAGTTATAGTGTTGTGTGTAAATGGTTAAAGAATTATAGTCCGAAAACTATTAATTATTATTTTTAAAAAACCAGATGTGCTCAAAACACATTATGCTAAAAAACTACGTCTCAAAAATGTAAAACTCAATCTCTTTGTCAATTAAAATGAAAATCAAAATGGGCTCTTGCACCACTTTCCATCTTAATTTTGATTGATTGAAAAAAAGTGGGGTTGCTCCTGCTCTCACAGAGAGCAACCTACCTTTCCAAAATCTAAATATGCAATATCTTATAAATCAAAATCTCAATTTCAAATACCAATCAAAATCAAAAGGCAAAGCTTAATTTTGATTTTAATTGTCAATTTTAATTTTGATTAATTATGTTTCATTCGTATCAGCTTGCCGCTTCCGGTCAAGCCTTCTTTTGTAAATAGTTGGTAACCAATTACTCCAAATTGGTTCGTAAAATCTTCGGAGTGTAAATGCCATCGGTTCGTTCCTTTTGTAAAATTTTCCAGCTTACTGGAAAGTAGTTTTCCATTCAAATCATACAATCGCAATTCTAAGGTCGCATCCTGCTCAAGTGTAAAAGTCAATGTTGTTGCATCGTAAAACGGATTCGGGAAATTTTCAACCTCCCCTACCGCTACATCAGTTTCATCAGTGACCTGAAATTCAATTGTTTTGGATTGCATTTCAGTTTCTGAAACCACATAGGCTTCAGCGTTCGTATATTTAGAACTTAAGGTCAATGCTTTCTCAATTTCGGCGTCTTTCTTTACTTTGAAATTTAAGAAAAACAGTGCACCGGTTTTTGGGATGGATGCATGTTCTTCAGAATTCCAACTAAGTGTCAAAATTCCTTCTGACAACATTGATTGACCTAAATTCCGATTATCTATTTCAACAAATTCACTTGATTCTATATTTGACCATTCTAACTTTTCAGTATCAAATTCGATGGTCATTTGCATACCAGCCAATGTGGTTGCCTCTTCAAGTATTATTGGCACTTTTGCCAATTCATTTTCTTTTAAAAATTGGTTGTTCGTCGTAATATTAATGACTGGCCCTCCGCTTCTATTATCAATGCCAGTTGCTGTATTCAATTTTGCATTTCCATTTACATCACCCACTTTTATGGCAATAAAATCTGTATTCAAGTGGTTCCATGCAAGGTTATTTATGTTCACCGCTTCAGGTATAAAACCTAAAAGTGGATTACCTTGTAAGAATTGATGTTTAGCATCTACAAACCTCCAAGAGGTGTTATTTGGAAACGAATTAGACGACCTCAAAACCACTTTTCTAATCGCTACAATATCTAATGTCGTTACCTCATCTGAGCGATTCGCATCTGCTGCTATCCACTGATATGGACTTGTAAAAGGTTGTACATTCAAAACATGTTTGGTAATCAAAACCAAATCAAGTGTACTCACTCCTTCGTCTGCATCCACATCATAATTTGGTATCACAGAGTAATCTTCATCTTTTGGCAGCCCTTCAAACAAATAACTTCCATCAGGATTTGTTTGTATTCCTCTTGGAATACCTCCCGTAAGTCCTACCAAAACCTGCACCGCTGGCTCACCCGAAACGGTTGAAACTGTTCCGGCAATATTTGCAGAATTTTGACCAATATTACACACATTCAAGTTGTCCTGAACATCTACAATGGTGGTACAAAATCCTTCATTACCCGATTCATCAACTGCCGTGAGCATCACTTCTTGGTCACCGACATGATCGCAGGTGAATTCATTGGGCGTAAGCTCTAAAGTAACATTACCTGTTAGGGAGCAATTGTCAAACACACCGTTAGCAATGATGCTTGTATGAATGGCAATCGTTCCATCAGAATTGAGTGATAAAGTAACACCACGATTACAAATCGGCGTGGGTGGTTTATCATCTTCTACCGTTATTTTCAAAGTTGTCTGAGACATATTTCCGCAGCCATCGCTGACAGAAAAATTTATTATATGCTCTCCTATTGGATACAGTCCGCTGGCGTTATCGCCATCTAAAGTCGCATAAGGAGAATCATTTGTTATACTTATTGTTCCACTACAATCTGTTGCAGTGAGTGAGGGTACTTCTACTATTGCCTCACATTCAAAATTACCTGCTCCAACTATCGCATCTGCCAATGGCGTAACTTCTGGAGCGATAGTATCAATCATTTCTATCACCTGTGTATCTTCCCAAAGTCCATCCGCCTCTCCAGTATAAATACACCAATCAATGATAGTCCAGGTACGTACGATTCTTGAACAAGAAGAACCGTTTGTATATAATTCATCTGATTGTTTGATTTCTAAATTTTCACAATTCCCACCCGTCACTTGTGGTTCTCCAGCAATCGAAGAACTCATATCTGCTCCACAATCAAAAACCATAAAATCAGCAGGAAACCAGACATTAATTTCAGTGTTGTCTTCTACTGTAATTGATTGAATACAAGCCGCTTCGTTTCCACTCATATCTTTAATTGTCCAGTGCCTTTCCAACAATCCAATACCGCACGTATTCCATTTAGCGTTATCCGCAAAAGTGATAGTATCCACTGCACAATTATCAGCTCCTACGGGCAAACCCGTTACTGCTAAATCATATACATCTTCAGTACACTCCATCACCATTGCTTGTGGGCAAGTAATGGTTGGTCGGATATTATCAACAATGCCTACTTTGACATCACAAGAATTCGTAAAGCCATTGACATCCGTTACTTTCAATACGACTGGAACAGCTGGCCCCATGTCATCACAAGTGAAAGTGATTTGATTGCTGAACATCTGGCTATCTCTTGATACTTCAATCAAAGCGATGCCGCAGTTGTCCCAACTTCCATCATCGAAGGTAGAAGCGAAGACCGTCGAAGTTCCATCTCCGAGCAATGTCAATTCTTTTTCCAAATCACAAACGGCTGTTGGTACTTGGTCATCTTCTACCATCACCGTTAGTGTTTTTGTAGAAGCGTTTCCACAGTCATCCGTTGCTGTGTAAGTAACCGTATGATTACCAGAAGCAACATTTGAAAATGGCCCTGTGCCCAAACCGTATGACCAATGGACTGTCTGTTCTGCATCAGAACAATTGTCTGTCAATACTGCATTTGGCAACTCCACGGTGGCCGTACATTCGTTCAAATCCATTGTGAATTTTAAAGTGTCTGCCACCTGAATCACAGGAGGCGAAACATCCTTCAATCGGATTACCTGAACATGAGTCAAAGAACTATCTATACACCAATCTGTCACGGTCCAATGTCTCAAAATCTGTTGCTCGCCGCCACATAGGTCATTTACATTATCAAAATGTGTAACTGCCATTTCGCAGTTATGAAAATCTTTTAAAGAGTTGCCATCGATGGTAGGTGTTCCTGTTTTTGCTAAATCATTCGGGTCGTCTTCTCCACAAATCAAAAAGTCTGCATCGAACCCATCTCTATCCGAAGGAAAAACTACATCAGCCAATGTCTTTCTTAAAAAATAAATATCTTGAATACAATTTCCAAGGTTACCACTACTATCTATCGCTTTCCAATTACGATGAATGACTGTTGTTACTTCTTGGCCATTCACTTGATGAAAACAAGGAAAGTCTTCTCGCTGCTCCGAGTAGAACAAGTCATTTTGCGTAAGCAAATAAATATTGTCTGACACACTCGGATATCCAATTTGCTCTGGAAGAATAGAATCTCCACAACTCACAAATAAATCAGTACATCCAATCGTCGGTGCAATGTCATCCACTACGGTCAACTGCGTTTGACAACTCATACCATTAATAACGTTGGTTGCCTCTGCGGTCAATTGCTCATTGAGCATGGTATGATTGACAAAATCACCTGTATGATTGCCTTGACTATCATATACCTTAATTTCAAAAGTGGCTCCTGGACAATTTTGGTAGGGATTAAGAACTACCATTTCAACCGTAATTTGAAAATCATTTCTATTGAATAAAGAGATTTCCAAAGTTGGACTACATTGTACAGTACACTGTGCCTTTGCATCAGTAAAAAGAGCACTCATTATCACGAATAGAGAAACTAAAATAAGCTTAGCCTCTCTTTCCCAAGCCTTTCTTTTAAAGGCGTTTAAATTCTTTTTCATGGTAGTTAATTAGCATAAATAGATCTTCAATTAAAATCAAAAGAAGCATCAAAACTTAAAACACTGAAATTCAGATGATTACATCCTTTCATGTTTTTCATTTTAACTTTAATTGATATTTTAACTTGACGGCGCACCGCTCCGTATGAGCGAAGAACACATCAATAGCATTCGTACAATTCAATGCACAAATCGCTTTATCAAAAGCCTAAGTTGTTTGTTGGAAGTCCAGTGAAAATTTTCCGATAAGAACCTTCTCAAGAATTTGAGGAAAATAGGAAAGGAAGAATGGAAGGGTTTTTCTCGGTTTATAAACTCAATTTTTGGGACTTCTCATTGTATGTTTAATACTCTCTTTTGGGTTTTACTTCTGCCTAAACAGAAAGTGTAATTTGTGTGCGTAGTTATAAATTGAAGTTGTTTGAAGTTTTAGTTCAGAAGCGAAAATTTGTGAATTTGGGTTCTGAGAATTAGTTTTTAAAACAGCATAGCATCGCTATGGTTTTTTAAAAAGTCATTTTCAGGTTCCAGAAGCACTAATTTGCAGCTTGAAAAGAAACTTTAAAGAACTTCATAAATCATCATCTGTATAATATGATGATTTACAATACTATATAGAAATATTGTGCCAAAGTGTTTATACCTGTTATTTTTTTTGATAGAAAAATTTTTGGGATGTGTTTTCTAACCTTTTTG
>CALDSS010000131.1 GCA_937924495.1 uncultured Saprospiraceae bacterium | reverse complement strand
TCCGTTGTCCGTCAGCGAAGCGGCCGTCAACCGTCCTCCGTCTCCCGTCCTTCGTTAATCGCTAATTCCTTCCCCGGACCAAATCACTGCACCCTTCCCTAAAGATTTCACTTGAGCCAAGCACAGGTCATCTTTCGGTTCAGTAATTTCACAAACCATTTTACCTCGACAATCATACGCAAAGCTATTCGGTTTTGCCTCAATAAGGTATAATAAATCATTATTGTAAGGATATTTCAAAATGCGATGCGGATTATGTTTATCAATCAATTTTGATAACCAACCCACGGTCAACGGACTTTTGGTATCCACACATTTATCACTTTTTGGTGTCGTATTGGTCAACGAACGAATGCAAGTGATATTCACCATCATATCCTCTGCTTGGCAAATTCCAAATTGCACCTCTTTATTTTGAACATAGTCAAAAGCAATATTATCACCATCCACTAATTTGAATCTGCTGTCCGAAATTTCAACTGGAAGTAACTTTTTGCCATCCTCTGTGTAAATCAAAAATGTACAACCATCCAAACCAGTCATGTCTTTTACGACACCTTTTGTGTTACATTCCGTACCAGTAGGGGCGGTTGGCTTGGTGGTGTCGCAACTGAAAACTGCGAAAAACATTGAAATTAGTATCGAAAAGACCAAAAAATGCCTCATTTGTGGTAAAGTTTATGGATTAATCTTTTTTGTATTTCTATAAGAAAACTACTTTTGTGCGCTTTTTCAGAACCATCTGAAGTTGCCAAACAAAGAAGTGGTTTAAAAATGATCTTCAAGCTACAAATTTGAATCTAAAGAACCTGATTTCGTAAAATTAATTAACCATAGCGATACTATGCCTAATTAATTTTACTTCCTCAGAACCTTCATCTTCAAATTTTCGCATCTGAACCCCATTCTTAAACAACTTCAAAATTAAAATATTAACCTAAAGTAATCTAAAGAAATATGGCAGGAACAAAAATAACCATAAGTAGAAGAAAAAAACTACAAGTACCAAAAGATCCGATCATTCCTTTTATTGAAGGTGATGGAATCGGACCTGATATTTGGGCAGCTGCGCAAAGAGTATTTGATGCAGCAGTAGAAAAAGCTTATGCCGGTGACCGCAAAATTCACTGGAAAGAAGTTTACGCTGGTCAAAAAGCGCATGACAAAACAGGTGAGTGGTTGCCACAAGCAACTTTGGATGCGTTGACGGAGCATAAAGTTTCTATCAAAGGACCATTGACGACTCCTGTAGGTGGCGGTATTCGTTCTTTGAATGTAGCGATTCGTCAGAAGTTGGATTTGTACGCATGTGTGCGTCCAGTAAAATGGTATAGAGGGGTTCCTTCGCCAGTGAAGAAACCAGGGTTGGTGGACATGACTATTTTCCGTGAAAACACGGAAGATATCTACGCAGGTATCGAATACATGCACGGAACGGAGGAGAACGAAAAAGTGAAAAAATTCTTGATTGAAGAAATGGGCGCAACAGGCATCCGTTTCCCAGAGACAGCTTCTTTGGGTGTGAAACCAGTTTCTAAAGAAGGAACAGAGCGTTTGGTTCGTGCAACGATCAATGATGCCTTGAAGAACAAAAAAGTAACTTCTGTAACTTTAGTTCACAAAGGAAATATCATGAAATTTACGGAAGGTAAATTTAAAGAGTGGGGTTACCAATTGGCTAAAGACGAGTTCGGTGCAGTAGATTACGAAGGTGGACCATGGCAAGTAATTGAGCACAAAGGCAGACAAATTATCATCAAAGATGTGATTGCAGATGCATTTTTGCAACAAATTATTTTACGTCCTTCAAGTTACGACCACATCGCTACTTTGAATTTGAACGGTGATTATATTTCTGACGCCTTGGCGGCAATCGTTGGTGGAATCGGAATCGCTCCAGGTGCAAACATCAACTACGATACCGGTATCGGAGTATTTGAAGCAACACATGGAACTGCTCCTAAATATGCAGGTCAAGACAAAGTAAATCCTTCATCTGTTATCCTTTCTGGTGTGATGATGTTTGATTACTTAGGCTGGGGTAAAGCAGGAAAATTGATCGAAAAAGGAATCAAAGGTGCCGTTAAAGCAAAACGTGTAACGTATGATTTTGAAAGATTAATGAAAGGAGCAACTTTATTGAAATGTTCTGAGTTTGGTGATGAGATCATCAAAAACATGTAAGAGTTTTATATAGATTCAATCTGAAAATAGATGATTTAAGCCGCTTCAATTTTGGGGCGGCTTTTTTTATTTTCCTGAAAACTTCTCCAAAGGCAATTCCATTCCAACCATCACTTCTTCTCCATTAAGCGTCTTTCCAGTAAAACCAGAAATTTTCTCCACTTCTTTTCCTTGTCGGTAAATGAAAGCGGTTTGAGTATATGGATCAATCAACCAACCAAGTTGAACGCCGTTTGCCATCCACACCTTTTCCATTTTCTTTTTTAGGTTGGAAATTTTATCCGTAGAGGAGCGGATTTCGGCAATAAAATCTGGAATGACTTTTAGCCAATCGTCTTTGTCTTCTTCTAAGGTTTGTAGTTTTTCGTCAGGAACCCAGGCAATATCAGGGCTTTTAATTTCGCCGGAAGGCAATAAAATACCAGTGGAAGGGCTAAAGGCTTCGCCGCTACCTTGCTCTGCCATCCACTTACCAAGGTAGTAGCTGAGTAGAAATTCAAAATTTCCAGATTTTCTTTTTACTGGAGACATAATGGTGGTTTTTCCTGTTTTCTCACGTTCCATTTGCAAATCAGGATAGCGCATAGCCAGCGCTGTGAACTCTTCAATAGACAATCGCTTCCCCAAAGTCACTGGCCCATAAGCCCAGAACTCTAAAAAATGTCCCTGATTTTCTTTCTGGAAAGTCATAAGTTTTCCTTTTTTACAAAAATAACAAAAAATAGAGCATTATATTTTTACGACTTCAAACGATTTTGCTTTTTTATCGTTTCCACCAAAAACAACTCAAGTGAAAAGACACGTATATCAAGGCCGAACGGATGAATATTTCGAAATTCTCGATTTGGAAGTAGGCGATCAATTGCCACAAGATCCGATTGATGGGCAACTCTCACTTTATTGGTTTCAGGAAGATGATAATTGTTTGATCATTGATGCGAAAGATTATGTTTTTGCAAAAAATCAAATGATTTGTCTGACTTCGCTGCACAAGGTCATTGTTCAGAAATTGGGAAAGGTGCGCTACATTCGATTCAACTCGCCATTTTTCTGTATTCTAAACCACGATAGTGAAGTGGGGTGCAAGGGCATCTTGTTTTTTGGTTCTTCTAATCTACCCATTCTAACTCCAACCACTGCAGATCTTGAAGTTTTTGAGACGGTTTGGAAAATGATTCAACTTGAAATGGATTCGAGAGATAATTTGCAGCTTGAGATGTTGCAGATGATGCTCAAACGATTCCTTATATTATGTACACGTGTGTATAAAAATCAGGAAAACTATAAAGCTATTGATAAGCATCAGGTGGACTTAGTTCGAGAGTTTAGCTTTTTAGTAGAACAACATTTTAAAGAAAAACATACCGTTGCAGAGTATGCCGAAATCTTAAACAAATCTCCTAAAACGATCTCCAACCTTTTCGGAAAAGTAAGTGATAAAACGCCACTTCAAATTATTCAAAGTCGAATTTTAGTGGAAGTCCGCCGAATGTTGCGCTATACCGATAAGCCTGTTTCTGAAATTGGATACGACGTTGGTTATAATGATATTCAATCGTTTAGCCGCTTTTTTAAAAAGCATGAAGGAATGTCGCCAACTGATTTTAGGGTAAAAGTCTAAATCGTCTTTGTGAAACTTTGTGGCATCTTAGTGTCACTCTGTGAAATAGCTATTCCACAAAGTTTCACAAAGAACCACACAAAGAGACACAGAGAATTAAAATTACTTCTTTTAGAAAGCTATAATACTTCAAATTACAAGTCGGGAAAAATTGACAACACGTCGGGAAGATTGGTTTATCAAACAGCTTTGATATGCCAACATCTTTGTATTGTCAATATGATGAAATGCAAACGAGCTTTGAAACCAAAAGTAAATGTGATAAAAATGTGATAATCACGTGAAACCTTGGGGATAGTTCAAGCCTACTTTTGCATCATTGTTTTTAAATAAATTATTCAACCAATTTTTAAAATTTAATCAAAAATATCATGAAGAATTTTCAATGGATTTTAGTATTTTCTTTTTTCTCATTCACTTTTTTGACCAGTTGTGATAGCGACGAAGAGCCAACAGTTGACACTGCAACATTCAGGGCAAACTTCAATGGACTTGAAGACCTTGGCGATGATTATGCCTACGAAGGATGGCTGATTGTTGATGGTGCTCCAGTTTCTGCTGGTATCTTTACCGTAGATGCTGACGGCAATCCTTCTGCCACTGAATTTGAAGTAAACGCAACTGATCTTGCAAATGCGACTACTTATGTATTAACGATTGAGCCAAGCCCAGATAGTGACCCTGCTCCAAGTGCAGTGCATATCTTAGCGGGTGACTTTAGTGGAAATAACGCTGCATTAACGGTAAACCACGGAGCTGCTGTCGGTGATGATTTCACTTCTTCAACAGGTACTTATATCCTTGCAACGCCAACCGATACTGACGATACCAATGAAGCAAGTGGCGTATGGTGGTTAGACCCAACCGCTGGCCCAGGTGCTGGTATGGATTTGCCAGAACTTCCAGAAGGATGGATTTATGAAGGATGGGCAGTAATTGGCGGAACACCAGTTTCTACGGGTACTTTCCGTTCGGTAACAGGTGCTGATGATAATGGAGTTTTCAGTGGCGATCAGCCAGGACCTCCATTCCCAGGAGAAGACTTTTTGAGAAATGCTCCTGATGGATTGACATTTCCAACCGACTTGAGAGGAGGTGCAGTAGTAATTTCAGTAGAGCCAGTTCCAGACAACAGTGCTGCTCCATTTACCTTGAAACCTTTAGTAGGGCCAGTAGCTGAAGATGCACTCGACCATTCTCCTTTGACGATGAACAATAATGCAACGGCCACTAATCCGACTGGTTCAGTTTCTAAATAAGAACCTAATCAAATAAAATCACCCGCCCAAGGACTAAAATTGGTTGTCCAGATTGTTGAGTTGCAGTTTGCGTAGAGAGCTGCAATCTCAACAATCAACAACCTAAAAAATCAAAATTATTAAAGAGTAATTCGAGTTTCGTAATTTATTATTAGGACAAGTTGAATCACCAATCACCAACAACCAATTTTGATCATGAAAAACTCAATTTTAATCGCACTCGCACTCATAGCCATGACTTTTACCAGTTGCATTGGCGATGATTTTTTGGAAGACTTTGTGGGGCAATCACTCCGAATTACTTCCGCCATTGATACCCTTGAAATTAACACCGATTACCAATTTGAAAAAATGTATCTCAATGATATCGGGCAGGAAGAAACTGCGGATGTGTTTTGGAGTAGTTCAAATACTGATGTCATTGAGATTAACCAAAATGGATTAGCAACGGCCTTGGCGAAAGGCACAGCGACCATTTCAGTAGAATTTGATACAGGAGAGGCCATCCTAAAAGACTCGACTCAAGTTGTGGTAGGCGAAACAACTGTCGTTGCCGAAAACCGAATAGAAGGGCGTGTAGAAACCACTACTTTTTATGTATTAGAGGGCGACTTCGTTTATCGCGAAGAAGGTGAAAAAGTATTACTTGAATTTGGAGAGGACTACGTTGCCTCCAATAGATTGCCTGGACTTTATGTCTATCTTTCCAATAATAAAAACTCAGTTTCGGATGCTTTCGAAATTGGGAAAGTGACCACTTTTCAGGGAGCGCATAGCTATGAAATAGAAGGCATTGGCTTCAAGGATTATCAATATATTGTATATTTCTGTAAGCCATTTAATGTGAAGGTAGGAGATGGGGAGTTTAACTTTTAATCAAAATGAAAATTAAAATTAAAATGAAAAAATTATTTCAAGAGGTCGAAGAGCGAGTGTTTAAGCTGTAACTGTTTTAGTTTTTATTCTCATTTTAATTTTATTTGAAACAACCAATTATCATGAAAAATATATCAATAGTTATTCTCATAATAATTTTCTCAACTTCCGTATTTGCAGGTGGCCCTTGGCCTCAACAGAAAGGCAAGGGCTACTTCAAACTTTCTGAATGGTGGATAGTTTTTGACCAGCACTACACCGATCAGGGATTGATTGACCCAAATGTGACCACAGGTATTTTCAATACTTCGCTTTACGCGGAATATGGAATTACGAACCGATTGACGGCACAGTTTAATGGCGCATTGGTAAGTCGAAATTATATGAATAACCTTCGTTCCAATACAACCAAAGAAATCATTGTGGCAGGAGAGGCCATCAACCGATTAGGAGATATAGATGTGAGTTTAAAATATGGATTGACAAAACCAGGTTCCAAAATCCCGGTTGCACTTACATTGACGCTGGGTTTGCCTACCGGAACTCCCTCAGCCGGTACGCTAAATAATCTGCAGACAGGAGATGGAGAATTCAATCAAATTCTTCAAATAGATGCAGGTAAAGGATTTAGCATCGGTAAATCCAGCGCGTATGTAAGCGGATATGCAGGCATAAATAATCGCACCAACCAATTCTCAGAAGAATTTAGATATGGTGGAGAAATTGGATTAGGGTTGGCGAAAAATAAACTTTGGTTGGCTGCCAAATTACAAGCTGTGGAGTCTTTCAAAAATGGAGCTACGGCCGAGACCGTGTCCAGCACCAGTATTTTTGCAAACAACTCTGAGTTTACAAGCCTTGGATTGGAAGCCAATCTTTACGTAACTAAAAAACTGGGTTTGTCTGTAGGGGCCGCTGGGGCATTCAGAGGAGAAATTATTGCCGCTGCGCCTTCTTACTCGGTTGGGGTGTTTGTTGACCTTTCAAGATAGAATAGATTTTTTTCTAATCATAGCATGAGATTATAGTTTTGTTGAAACCTCGGGTGATAATCCGAGGTTTTTTTTTGATCAAACAGTTAAAAGTAAAAGAATGGTAAAGAGAATATTTTCCGCTCAAATCTCTACCTTTCGGCATCAAAAAATCACTCGCGGATGTATTCGAACAAAGACAAAAAATCACTCACAGAGCTATCGAAAAATCTATTGAAAGGCGATACCAGTCTTTTTCCTGAGGCACCTGAAAAGCAGGCCGCTGATTTGCAGAAAGTATTGGTTTTTCATGAGCATCAATATTACGTACTCAACAATCCTTTGATCAGTGATTTTGAATATGATCAGTTATTTAAAAAACTGGAGGCGATTGAAAAAGCGCATCCCGAACTCATTTCTTCTGACTCGCCAACGCAACGTGTCTCCAATGATTTGACGGAGCGTTTTAATACCGTTCCGCACACGGTGCCGATGCTTTCTTTGAATAACTCCTACAATGCCGAGGACTTAAAAGACTTTGATGAATCCATCAAAAAACTATGTCTTTTGCCAGAGGACATGGAGATTGAATATGTGGTTGAACCAAAATTTGACGGCGGAAGTATCGCCTTGATTTATGAAGATGATCAACTCGTCAGGGGAGCCACGCGTGGCAACGGAGTCAAAGGGGATGAGATGACAGCCAATGCGCGCGTCATTCGTTCTGTTCCGCTTAAAGCGGAATTTTCTAAACACGGAATTCAAAAAGCAGAGATGCGTGGAGAGGTGGTGATTCGAAAAGACGTTTTTGAAAAAATGAATAAAGAGCGCCTCAAAAAAGGCCTCGAACCATTTGCTAATCCCCGAAATACTGCCTCTGGTGGACTGCGAATGAAAGACCCGAAAGAGGCATCGCAGCGTGGTTTGGTGGCTTTTCTTTATACCATCGGTTACGCAGCTGATAAAGATGGAAACGACATGATTCCTTCTTTCCGAACCCATGAAAAAAGTATGCAGGTCTTGGGCGAATTGGGTTTTAAAGTCCCGGGTGAATCTCATAAACTTTGTAAAAATATAGAAGAGGCCGCTGCCTTCTGTGCCGAGTGGGAAGCCAAACGTGAATCCTACGAATACGAGATTGATGGCATGGTGGTGAAAGTGAATGATATTGCTTTGCAAGAAAAAGCAGGTTTTACGAGTCATCATCCACGATGGGCAATGGCTTATAAATTCAAAGCAAAACAGGCAACCACAAAATTGATAAATGTTGAATATCAAGTAGGGAAAGTGGGCGCCATTACGCCCGTGGCAAAATTAGAACCTGTTGCGTTGGCAGGGGTGACGATTCGATCGGTTTCTTTGCATAATGAAGAATTTATTACTGAACGTGATTTGCATTTGGGCGATACGGTTTTGGTAGAAAGAGCAGGGGATGTGATTCCATACATCGTAAAAGCGATGAAGGACTTGCGAGATGGTAGCGAGACCAAAATTAAGTTTCCGACGAATTGCCCAAGTTGCGATACTGTTTTGGCGAAACCAGAAGGAGAGGCCAAATGGCAGTGTACCAATTATGATTGCGAGGCGCAGGTGCTACAACGTGCCATTCACCACATCAGTAAGGACGCAATGAATATTGATGGTTTTGGAAAAAGCTATGTGGAACGTTTTTATGAATTGGGGCTTATCAAAAGTTTGGCTGATATCTATCGGTTAGATTATGAAAAAATAGCAGCACTCGAAGGCTTTGGTGAGAAGTCGGCCATGAATTTGAAGTCTGCCATTGAAAAGGCAAAGCAGCAACCCATTCATCGACTGCTGTATAGTTTGAGTGTGCATCATTTGGGTAAGAAGGTATCACAAATGCTTGCTCAAAACATTGACCATGTACTCGATTTACAATCGTGGAGTTTGGAAACTTTTATAGATATCAAAGACATTGGTCCCAAAGTAGCGGAAAACGTGGTTCAATTCTTTTCTGATGAAAAAAATATTGCCCTCCTCAAAGAAATGGAATCGCTTGGCGTCAACCTTACTCAAATGGATGACGACAAAGTCAAAGCCGTAAATGAAGATGGCCCACTCTTTGGCAAAACCATTCTTTTTACTGGGAAATTACAAATCATGGGTAGAAAGGAAGCACAAGAGAAAGCCATTGCTGCAGGTGCGCAAAATGTTAGTAGCGTGAGTGGAAATCTAAACATCTTGGTAGTAGGAGAGAAGGCTGGTTCGAAACTGAAAAAAGCACAAGCGCTAGGGACTGTGGAGATTTATACGGAGGAGGAGTTTCTTTCGATTCTAGACGGTTGACGGTTGACGGCCACTTTGTTGACGGCCGTTTCACTGACGGTTGACGGATTAAAGCGCGACCATTGGTCGCTATCAAAGTAGTCTTCAAGTTGAGTAAATTATCACTTCATTTTGTTGATTTGATTTTCGCCTCCTTTGCTTTTGATTAGATTTTTCAAAGAAGCTCTTATTTTTTCGGCTAAGTCTTCCAGTTTTTGGAAGGTTTCGAAATCTACATATCCGATTTTATAGGCGATATTCAATTGAGTAATTACCTCCGCAGCAGAGCCTTTTGCAACGTTGAAGAAATAGATTGCTTCCTTGTCAGTTTTTCGTTCATCACCTTCTGCGATATTTGATGAAATGGATACACCAGCCCTTTGGATTTGATCTCGAAGACCAAAATCTCTTGAAAATTGAGCCGTCCTTGTTAATTGATAAATTTTGGTAGCCAAATCAATTCCGTCCTGCCACACCCGTAGTCGTTTAAAATTTCCCATAAGTATGTTTTGTTTAAAAATGGTTAGAACCAAAAATAAACAATTAAAGAACACTAAAGAAAAATAGCGACCTATGGTCGCGCTCTACCCGTCAGCGAAGCGTCCGTCTCCCGTCAGCGAAGCGTCCGTCAACAAAGTGGCCGTATAGCGAAGCGGCCGTCTCCCGTCAACCGTTTTACCTTAACGTAGAAAGATCCTTCACAAACCCTTCCAATCCCTGAGCAGTCACCAGTCCTATAAATCGATTGGCATCACTCTGGCGGTCAAATTCACCCACCAACATTCGATAAACCGTTTTATTTTTCAATTTATCAATATGAACCAGAATCGGCTCTTGGAATAAGTTCTTGAATTTAGCAGATTCTCTCATCACATTTTCATAATCAGCATAAACACCAATTTGCACGCTGTATCCACGAGAGATTTGTTTTTGTACATCAAAACGATAAAGTCCACTTCCTTGTGGAATCACCTTTTTGCGAGCTACTGGGGCTGGTGTAGATATTGGCCTTGAAGGAGCCGTGTTAACTCTTGGAGTTGGGGCTGGCTTCAAAGGTGGTCTTGAATAAACTGGCCTACTTTTTACTTTGTTATGCGGTTTATCATATTTTTTGAGCACTCCGATCAGTTTAGAAGCAGACATAGATTCTTCATATCTACCGACCAAGTTTCCTTTTGAATTGAAAATCAAAATCGAAGGAACTGCCTGAATATTGTATTGTTGTTTGTATCCTACACCGTCAAAAGCATCAATATCGACCTTGGTAGCGAGATAGTTTTGACGAACATAATAACTCAAGCCTGGGTCAGTGTAGGTGTAATCATCCATAAATTTGCATGGAGAACACCAAGAAGCCGTAAAATTTACGAAATATAGCTTTCCTTCCTTAGCTGCGAGTTTTTGAATATTTTCGAGACTTCCTGATTTGAATTCAACATCTGCATGGACGTTTGTCAAAAACAGGAGTAGGGGTAGGCATAAAATTGCCTGTAATTTGGGTATGTGTTTCATCTTTTTACTTTTTATTCAAGGGACATATTAACGCAATATATATGTGTAAAGTGCGTATTAACGAATAAACGAGCAGACTTTAATTATGATTCATTAGACTCGGAAAGGAATCCAAAGTTAATTATTTTTTACTTTTGCGCACTTTCAAAACCCTTACAAAAGAAAAGAAATGGGCAAAACTTACGCCGCAATTACTGGAGTAGCAGGTTACGTTCCTGATTATGTGCTTACCAATGCTGAATTGGAGACCATGGTGGATACCAATGATGCATGGATTACAGAGCGTACTGGTATCAAAGAGCGAAGAATTTTAAAAGGAGATAGGATGGGAACATCCTTCATGGGCATTGAGGCAGTGAAAGACTTACTAAAGAAGACCAATACCAATCCTGAGGAAATTGACCTTGTCATTTGTGGAACGGTAACCGCTGACCATAATTTTCCGGATACGGCAAATATCATTGCTGATAAATGTGGGATGAAAAACGCATTTACCTTTGATTTGGGCGCTGCATGTTCTGGATTTTTATTCTCACTGACGACTGGGGCTCAGTTTATTGAGTCTGGTCGATATAAAAAAGTAATCGTCATCGGTGCCGATAAAATGTCTTCAATTATCAACTACGAAGACAGAAGTACCTGTATCATCTTTGGTGATGGGGCAGGGGCAGTACTTTTGGAACCCGATACTGAAAATGGCATCATTGATTCTTATCTCAGAAGCGATGGTTCTGGAATAGAGTTTTTACACCAAAAAGCAGGAGGGTCAGTTCTACCGGCCAGTCACGAAACGGTTGATAATAAAGAACATGTTGTTTTTCAAAATGGAAAACCTGTTTTCAAACACGCCGTGCGAGGCATGTCAAGTGCTATTCGTGAAGTCATGAAAAATAATAACCTTTCGGCAGAGGATGTCAATTGGGTGGTGCCGCATCAAGCCAATATTCGAATCATCGAATCCGTCGCCAGAATGGCTGATTTCCCGATGGAACGCGTCATGGTCAATATTCAGAAATACGGAAATACTACTGCTGGAACAATTCCGCTTTGCCTCTGGGAATGGGAAGACCAACTCAATAAAGGAGACAACCTGATTCTTACTGCTTTTGGTGGTGGGTTTACTTGGGGCGCTACTTATTTGAAGTGGGCATATTGATTTAAATTGTTTGACTGTTGAATTGTTTGATTGTTATTTTAGCAATCAAACAATTCAACAGTCAAAGCAGTCTTTTTAAGTCCCTAAAGCTTCCAATTGTCTTCTCATATCTTTTAGTGTTATAGATTTATAATCCAACACGTACTCTTTTTTTCGTTGAAGGTGAGTATTGAGTTTTGCCATTTGAGGACGACCGTTTTCTACTTTAATACCTAAAATAGATACTTTCTTTCCTACTGGTAGGTTGAATTGAAAACCACCATTTTGAATTCTTCTTGGTCGAATCATGGTTTTCTCATCTTCAAAAACGATGTAAACCATTTCTTCTAAAGATGGAGAAGAGGTTTTGATATTGGCCAACATCATGGAAGATTTAGGAATATTGATAAATCTATCGCAATTGATCCAGCCTAATTTGTTGACTTGGTAGAAATAAGAACTCAAAGCCTTTTTATTTAAGGTGCCAACCTCGTTGTATTTTTCCTCAAATTCTTCTGCAATTTTCTTCTTGGCTTTTCGCCAAAGTTTGATTTGTACTTGATAGTTGACACGAGCAAGGCTATCTTCTTTTTCAAATCCTGCACGCATTGTTTTGAGATACTTTTCTCTTTCATTTCGACAGTTTGTTTCCCATTCAAGATCCGCTTTTTTATAATGCTCGGTTTTTTCTTTGTAAGCAATTAGTTCTTCCTCATATCGTGGCTTTGAAATATTGGTGTACTTTTCATGGCGATTTTTATAATTAGCCAAAGCGGATTCATAACGCCTTTCTTCTTCTGCTTCGATGCCTTTTTTACCCAAAGTCACCGATTTCAAAAAACCAGGATTGTATTTGAATTGCTCGCGTTTTGGTTCGCGAGGTTCAACTGGTTTTCGTGGTTTATTAGGTGCTTTAGGGCGGATATCCACATTACATTCATAAGGTGGGAATGACTTATGCGAATATTTAGGCTTAGGCATCGGCGGATAAGAAAGAAAGTCCTTTTCATTTGTTTTAAATTCTTGACCCGTTGACGCCCAATCTACAACGCCATCATCAGAAGGATTGCCAGTAAAAAGCTGCATTCCATCTTTTGTCTGTTCTGTAGGCATTTCGATGAGTAAATTTACCTCTTCATTGAGTTGCAACTTTTGCCCTTCCGACTCAGCTTCCATCTGAATCATGCCGCCTGTTTCCAATAACTTTTCACCCGAAAGGGTAGATAAACCATTTGAAATAATATCCAGACTACTGTATGCTTCTCTCATTCGAAAAGTAATTTCACCGCTAACCACTTCTCCATTTTCATTGACAAAAGCATTGGCTGGTATCCAGATTATGGTGCCATTGAGCGCAGTGAGTTTTATATTTTCATTGGCGGAAAATTGATATTCTTGCTCCTTATTTTCAGAAAGTCGTTCCATCAAGTCCTCCATGTTTTCAATGGAAAAAACCGTCGCGAATAAATCTACTCGGCGGTTTTTCTGCATGCCCTCTTCCGTTTCGTTGCTGAAGTCAGGACGGCTTTCGCCGAAAAAAGCTGCTGTTGATTTGCTGGATTCAATTGCTAAAGTGGTGAGGTAGTTCATCACTGAATTTGAACGTTGATTGGACAAATCCATGTTGTAAGCAGCATTGCCTCGATTGTCGGTATGAGCGTTCACTTCGAGTGAATAGTCACCGTAATTTTTGAGTCGTTGGGTAAATTCGTTGAGTTCCTTTTTAGATTGCTCAGTCAATTCTGCCTTTGCGGTTTCGAAATAAATGGAAGTACTAATTTGCTGCTGCGCAAACATTCCAATCGACAAAAACAGAGAAAGAATAGAGCAAATGGCTTGCTTCTTCATGTTGTGAAGTTTTTATAGGTTAGTTAAAAGCGAAACAGCCAAACAGCGGAGTAAAACTAAAAACTGACTGTTTTTCTTTTTGGTATAAAGATGTGAGAAATTAAGATTTGGGTGGGATGAAAATAGGCGGAGTATTCGGAAGAATAGAGTAAACTTCTATATCTACCTATGTCATAAAAACAAATTATTCGTTATTGATTACCTTTAAGCCAATATTCTAAAACTAAGTTTAACTACTAAATCAAACTTTAACGAACTTGCTTTTCAGTTCTCTCATATTTCTTTTTGGTTTTTTGCCAATTATTTTGCTGTTTTCATTAATTGGAAGCAATCGTGTGCAAAATCTAATATTGCTATTAGGCAGTCTGTTTTTTTATGCTTGGGGAGGGGTGAGCTTTACTGCAATTTTAATATTTTCCATTTTAATAAATTTCTTAATTGGGCTTCAGATTTCTAAAAATTTAGATACACCAAAAGCTAAGTATTGGTTGACGTTTGGTGTCATGATCAATCTTGGTATACTTGGCTTTTTCAAATATGCCAATTTTTTTGTTGAAAATATTAACCCGCTTTTAGAATCCCTTAAGATAGGAGGAATGTCTCTTCGAAAAGTTGTTTTGCCATTAGGTATTTCCTTTTTTACTTTTCAAGCAATTTCTTATTTGGTAGATGTTTATCGCAAAACAGTACCTGTACAGCGGCACTTTGAAAAATTGGCGCTATACATTGCGTTTTTTCCTCAGTTGATTGCAGGTCCGATTGTTAGATATGAGACCCTTGCTCAGCAATTGGATCATCGACAACGGCGATTAGAAGATTTTGCAATCGGTGTCGAGAGGTTTATCATCGGTTTGGCAAAAAAAGTATTGATTGCTAATAATGTAGCAATGGTTGGTGATAAAATTTTTGGATTTTCTAGCGATACTTTGACAACTGATTTAGCATGGCTGGGCATTTTATGTTATTCTTTACAGATATATTTTGATTTTTCTGGCTACTCAGATATGGCCATTGGTTTAGGTAGGATGTTTGGCTTTAGGATACCTGAAAATTTTAATTTTCCATATGCAGCTAATTCAATTCGAGACTTTTGGAGAAGGTGGCACATTTCACTTTCAACTTGGTTTAGGGATTATTTATACATTCCGTTGGGAGGTAGTCGTGGTTCTGAATATCGCACGTATTTTAACTTGTTTGTTGTTTTTTTATTGACGGGGTTTTGGCATGGTGCAAGTTGGACTTTCATTATTTGGGGGCTTTTTCATGGCTTTTTTCTAATTATAGAGCGAATAGGATTTGATAAAATATTAAAAAAGATAGGTCCGTTTTCTCATGTTTATACTTTATTAGTTGTGATAATCGGTTGGGTGTTTTTTCGAATAGATAACCTCGAAAAAAGCTTTGAATACTGCCATGCACTGTTTTCTTTCAATGGGTTCAACGAAGAATATTCAATTAAGCAGTTGGATAAACACTTTTTTACGGTCTTTTCTTTAGGAGTCCTGTTTTCTGTTCCTTGCTATAAATATGTGAAGGCAAAATGGAGTTTTTTTCAAAAGGACTTTACTTTGCTAAAGTCCTTCGGACTCACCTTGTTGTTAGTTTTATGTATGCTATACATTGCAGCTGACTCTTACAATCCATTCATTTATTTCAGATTTTAAAAAAAATGGAATCTACTAATCGATTAAAAAATTGGGTAATTATTCTGCCATTTTGCATTTGTATTCTGGTTCCAACTTTGGATAATATTTTTAGTTTTTTGCCAAAAGTGAACCTGAAAGAGAATCGAAAGTTGGCAGAAAGCCCTAAAGTTGACTTTGCACATTTGGATAAATTTCCCAATGAGTTTAATACATATTTTAATGATAATTTCTCGATGAGAGGAATTATGACAAAACTACATCGGAAATTATATGCTGAATTATTTCGCGTATCGTCTGTTTGGAATGTATTGATTGGAGAGGATAATTGGTTGTTTCAGAGTACCGTAAATTACCTTGAAATTTATAAACGCAAAACACTTTTCTCTATTAATGAATTAGAGGTTTTAGGAAAGGAGTTTCAATTTAGAAAAGAATTTATTGAACAGAACGGGGGTAAGATGTACATTGTTTTTGCGCCTACAAAAAACCAAATTTATCCAGAGAAGTTACCAAGATACCTTCTCAAGAAAAATGGAATAAATAAAACTGAACAACTTTCAGAATACCTGCGCAAGGATATTGGAGTTGATGTTATTGAATTACATTCAGCCTTTCACGATGCAAAGAAAAACAATGAAGAAGTTCTTTATTATAAAGGAGATACCCACTGGACTCATTTTGGTGCAATGACTGGGGCTGTTGAGATTTCAAAATATTTGCAAAAAGATTTTCCTGTAATACCTGATTTGAAGATGTCTGATTTTGAGACTTTTTACAAAGAGAAAGTTGGTGGAAATTTAGCTAGCATCATTGATTATCGAGAAAAGGTAGCCATGCCCATCTTGAATTTTAAATATAAAGACGAAAGCAGATTTCGAGACTCGGTTGTTGAGACTTACCCAATTCCCAAAGATTTTGCTTACAAAAAAGATTATGAAATAACGACCGAAACTATAAATTCTGAGCTGCCCAAAATTCTATGTATTTCCGATTCTTATGGAGGGTATATTCAACCATTTTTATCTCCGTTATTTAGCCGCAGTGTTTTTATTTTTGATAAATGGGAGTTTAAACTCAATGAACCGATTGTCAAAAACGAAAAAGCTGATGTAGTACTTTTTTTATTGATGGAAGGACATATCAATAATTTATTGAAAAACCATTCTTTACCTGATAGCTAAAAAAAACAAAGGCCTGTCAATAAAATTGACAGGCCCGTATGATTTTAGATTGAAGCGATGCTTATGCCATTTGGACATTTACTGCATTCAATCCTTTTTGTCCTTCCTCAACATCAAAAGAGACTTTATCTCCTTCGGTAATGCGAAGACCATTTAATCCATTAATATGGACGAAAACATCCTTTCCACCTTCGTCAGGTGTGATGAATCCGAAGCCTTTGCCTTCATTGAAAAATTTTACGGTACCGTTACTCATTATAAAAATAAATAAAATTAAAGCGGCGTAATATCAGCTTGATACTACTGCCACGTACAAAGGTAAACATTATTAAACCTTATTTAGGTTCATTTTTCACTTATTATTTTTTCAGTTGTAATTGTTTTCACGTTAAATTATGGATTATTCGTTATTTTTGTAAAAATGTCAACTATGACTATTCCAATTTCAAGAAAGACTTTTACGGTAGCCGACTATTACAAAATGGCGGAAACAGGTATCATCAAACCAGATGATAGAGTCGAATTATTGAATGGAGAAATTATTACTATGAGTCCGATAAAAAGTTTTCACGCAGGAATTGTAAACTACTTGTGTAGAATTTTAAATGAAAAATTAAAAGGTAAAGCAACTATTCTACCACAAAATCCGATTCATTTAGACTCTAAAAGTGAACCGGAACCTGATATTGCTATTGCAAAATTCAGCAATGACGATTATCGTTCTCATCACCCGAAGGCTAAAGAGTTATTTTTAGTTATCGAAGTCGCTGATTCTTCACTTGCGATTGATAGAACAGTGAAAGCTCCACTTTATGCCCAAGCGGGTATTCCTGAATATTGGATTGTGAATATTGCCGATAAACAAATCGAGGTTTTTAG
>CALDSS010000130.1 GCA_937924495.1 uncultured Saprospiraceae bacterium | reverse complement strand
GGATTTGTTGGTCAAACTTGAATTCGACAAAGTGTTGAATTTAACGGTAGAGGAATGTGTTGGTGATTTGGCCAAAAGCGCAGTTTTGGAAATTAAACCATTCGTTGATCCCAAAATAATAAAGCAAAAACATAAGGAAGTTACGGAGTTGAAGAACTCGATAGTAGCAGGTGATTTGATTCCACTCAATGCTTACGAAGATATTTCTAATGATTTGAAAATGCTATCTATTGAGGGGTATGTCCTTTCGATCGAAGGGCTTCAAAGAATCAATAAAACGCTTCGTGGATTTGCAGGTATATTTCAGTTTTTTGATTTAGAAAGGCAAGGATTATATCCAACTCTTTTCAATATTTTAAGGCCTTACCAATATTCAGAAGAACTGACAAAAGCCATTGATAAAGTAATTGATGAACAAGGGCAAATCAGGCCAAATGCATCTCCTGTATTGGCTAAACTTCGACGGCAAGTCGGAAATAAGCAGCGAGAATTAGACAAGCAATTCAAACACATTTTAGCAGAATATCGAGTAAAGGGGTGGCTGTCTGATAGCGGAGAAAGTATTAGAAATAGTCGTCGAGTGCTGAGTGTCCCTTCCGAGCATAAACGAAAAATCAAAGGAATCATTCATGATGAATCCTCGACTGGAAATACCACTTTTATAGAGCCAGAAATAATTATTCAAATCAATAATGACATTTTTGATTTGGAAATGGCGGAGCGACAAGAGATTTATCGATTGCTCAAAGAATTGAGCGCGATGCTTCGTCCTCATGTAGAGACTTTGGAAAATTACCAGATTTTATTGGTTGATATTGATGTGATTTACTCCAAAGCAAGAATGGCATCTAAAATGCAAGCGACAGCGCCAAAACTTCGAAATAAATTGTTTTTTGGATTAAAAGAAGCTTACCATCCACTTTTGTATTTAAAGAATAAAGCAGTTGGTGAAGAGATTGTTCCTTTTGATTTGACACTCTTGAATGAGAATCGGATGTTGTTGGTCAGTGGACCAAATGCAGGAGGAAAATCCGTTTTTATGAAGGCAGTAGGTCTCCTTCAAATCATGATGCAATCTGGTTTTTTGATACCAGTTCGAGAGGATACAGAGTTAGGTGTTTTTTCAAAATTGTTTGTAGATATTGGTGATCAGCAATCGTTGGAAGATGATTTGAGTACCTATTCTTCTCGCTTAGAAAACATGAAAACTTTTCTGCGAGATGCCAATAATGAGACTTTGATTTTAATTGATGAATTTGGTTCTGGAACGGATCCAAAGAGTGGGGGAGCCATTGCAGAAGCCATTTTGATGGAATTAAATTCGAAAAAGGTTTTCGGAATTTTGACCACTCACTATTCCAATTTGAAAATTTTTGCTTTTAAAACGAAGGGAATTGTAAACGGTGCCATGTATTTCGATCAAGAAACTTTGGCGCCGACTTATGAATTGAAAATTGGAAGGCCAGGAAGTAGCTACGCTTTCGAGATTGCTCAAAAAATTGGCTTGCCAGCTGGTATTTTAAAATACGCAAGAAAACGAGCAGGTAAAAATGAACGAGCAGTTGATCAACTTTTAGTGGATTTGCAACGCGAAAAGAAAGAAGTGGAAGATAAGTTGGAGTTATTGAATAAACAGCGAAAAGATGTGAATCGCTTGATGAAATCTTATGCGGATTTGAATCGAAATTTAGAATTCAGAAGAAAGAAAATAAAACTTGATCTCAAGGAGCAAGAGCTCCAATCATCTGCAAGAGAGAACAAGCAAATTCAAAAAGCAATAAAAGAAATTAGGGAAGCCCAAAACCTTGAGGAAGCAAAGAAACTTGCCCAACAAGCAAAAGAAGAACGCAAAAAATTAGCAGAACAGGTTACCAATTTAAAAGAAGAGGTTTTTGAACCATTGGAAACGGCGGCTAAAGGTGTAATTCAAGAGGGAAGTTTTGTGAAAATGAGAGATGGAGGTTCTATTGGGAAAGTCGAATCCATCAAAAAAAATAAAGCAGTGCTTAAAATTGGAGAATTGCGAATGACTGTGGCTTTAAGAGATTTGGTTCTTTCTGGCGAACCATTAGAGGTAAATAAAAAGACGGCAATTTCTTCAGATGTACTTACAAATGCTGCTAATTTTGAAAGAAAAATTGACATTCGAGGCCTATATGTAGCGGATGCATTGAAAGAGGTTCAAGACTTTGTGGATAAAGCTTTAATGTCAAATGCACACATCTTGAAAATTGTACATGGAAAAGGAAGTGGTATTTTAAGAAAGGCTGTTGCCAAGAAATTAAAAGAATATAAAGATATTGCGGTCATTAGGCATCCTGAAGATGAGCAAGGAGGAAATGGAGTAACGATTGCCGAATTTGGGGCTTAGATTCACTCGAAATTTTTGAGAAGAACTTAATTGAGAAACCTACTATGATTCAAATTTTTGTAACAGGAGGAACCTTCGATAAAGATTATGACTATCTCACTGGAGAATTATATTTCAAGAATACCCACTTGAATGAAATGTTTGAAAGAGGCCGTTGTGTACTCAATTTGGACATCAAAACTCTAATGATGATTGATTCCTTGGAAATGACGGAGGCAGACCGAGAAATCATTGCCCACAATTGTAAAAGAAGTGAATCTGAAAATATCATTATCACGCATGGGACAGATACGATGGTGAAAACTGCCGAATTTCTTGCTTCAAAAAGGATGGATAAAACAATTGTGCTCACGGGGGCGATGGTTCCGTATGCCTTTGGTACTTCTTCAGATGGATTTTTCAATTTGGGAAATTCTTTAGGATTTGTTCAATCGCTTCCAAAGGGCGTATATGTAGTAATGAATGGCCGTTATTTTGATTGGAACAATGTGAAAAAGAATAAGAAAACTGGGTTTTTTGAAGAGTTAGAATAAGTCCACTAACACTGAAGTTGTTTAAAAATAGATTTTAAACTGCAAATCCGATTTTAAAGAACCTGATTTTGACAAATTTTAAATCCGTAGCTAAGGCTATGAATTGAAAATTTGAATTCTTCAGAACCTTTAATCTCAAATTTTCGCATCTAAACTCCATTCTTAAACAACTTCACTCCTTAAAATAATGTTAAACGATAAAGTGCCTCATTTCATAGAAAAAATGAGGCACTTTTTTTTTGTTTTTATATATTGAAATCGATTTCATTCTTAACATCAAAAACAAAACTAAATTATGCCATTATCAGATTATCCAGAAGTTCAGAAATTAATTAATGGAGATTATGAATTTCGGTTTGGAGACTACATTTCAAAAGGTTTCGAAATTTTCAAACAACATGTTGGCGAGTTTGTGGGGTTCTTTCTAATATACTTGATTCTTGTCAACGGAATAATTCCGCTTATTCCAGGAGGAAATTTAATTGTGTTGGTTGTCGGTCCCCCAATGGTTGCAGGTTTATATATAGTTGCAAATAAAATATCCAATGGTAAATCTTTTGAATTCAAAGATTTTTTTAATGGGTTTAAGTTCTTAAAACATATATTTTTAAGGAATCTGATCTCTTTATTCATAATTGCTATATCAATCATTCCATTTGTTTTTTTTATAAAAGAAAGTGGCTTGTTTGAATGGCTTATAAAATTTAGTACAGATCCTGAGTTTGTAAATTACGCATTTGAGGAATACCCTGGATTTCCCGTCAGCTCATTATTTTTATTAATTCCAGCACTTTATTTTATAATTGCTTATTTATGGGCAGATATGTTCATCGTATTTAAAGGAATGAATTTTTGGGATGCGATGGAAGCAAGTAGGAGGTTGATTTCTAATAAGTGGTTTTTGTTTTTTGGGTTTGCTATATTTTTTATTCTTTTGGTGGTAGGTGGACTTTTAGCTTTGATTATTGGCGTTTTGTTTACTTATCCATTAGCTCTTTGTATAAGTTATGCGGCTTTTGAAGATATCGTTGGTCTAAATGAAGTTTCTGAAAAAACTGATGACCTTTTGGATCATCTTGTAGATGGTTAATTTTTCTATTTTAAATAAAAAAAATCCGAGTCAATTTACTTGACTCGGATTTTTTTATGTCTCAACTTTCGTTGAAAATTACTTTTGTACAGCAATCTGTGTTGTCAAAATTCCTTCTTCAGTTTGAAGTTTTAAGAAGTAAATTCCATTAGGTAAGTTATTGAAATTCAAATCTTTTCTTTGCAAACCAGCCTGAATATTCTCAGTTGCTGACCATACAATTTGTCCAATTGAGTTAGTCAAAATAAAGTTCATCTGAGCAGCTTCCTTCATTGTGAATTCAATGACTGATACATTAGAGCTTGGATTAGGATAAACTGAAAGACTCTCAATATTCAAAACTTTATTGATGCTTGATAAATTGTATGTACCAAAATCAGTACGGAATTCACCTCTACTTTCAAGTAACAATTCAGCTAATTCTTCATTTGAGTCATTAACCAATCTAACGAATCCGTTGAGACTATTTGAATTGTTGTTAGAGGTTAATTTATAGCAGCTATTTGGGTCAAGTTCAATTTGGGTTTCATTAATGCTGAACGGAGTAGTATAAGGACCACCTTCTGCAATGGAGTTTCCTTCAGAATCAACAACAGACCAAGTTATTCCTGATGGAAGAGGACCTGACCTTACTTGAATGAAAGAAGTCATTGAAGTTTGGGTAGCAGCCGCGAACCGCATTGCAAACTCATCGTTAGCTGTACCGTTGTCTGCTTCACCATTCGGATTTGCTGTTCTAAAATTAATGTAGTTGTCAAGCCGATTTTCAAAATTGACAGTAGGTAAGGTAACTTGAGTTTTTCCTAAAAAGTCTAAAAACCCATTCCATTCGTATTTGTGTTCCGTCCCTCCATTTATTTTATAAAAGATATCAAGGGAGGTTAATTTTGAAGTACCTGCATTCATGATTTCCACCAAAGGGGAAATTTGATTACCACAAACGCCCTGTAACGCAAAGTCACCTTCGGCAGACGCCTGAGTCAAAAGTGCATCATTTTCACCTGCAATTTGAAGGTTTGATTCACTATACGCAGCTTGCATAACTTCTCTATCTCTGTTGTTTTGAACAAAACCAACAACAGCTATTTGGGTTAAATCGTAAACATTTTCGAAGTTCCAATTCACTTCAATAGTCTCCGTTTGGCCAACTGTCCAGGTACTTGGTAGTACCGTTCCAGCTGCTGAAGGAAGCATCTTTTTCACGACATTGAAAAATTCTGTTTCTCCGTTTGTGCCCGCAGGAGTACCCCAGTCAATATGCTCCTCAATGATTGCAATATGACCGATAAAAGTTCCAGATACATCCTCAGTGGCTGTGATTTTCATGGTAGCACTAACTCCGTCAAATCTTTGACCTACTTCATGAAGTATTTCAATTTCAAATGGAGAGGTTTGACTCTGTCTTGAATCAATATTTGATTGTGTCACTAATTGTGTACTGGCAGTTGGTCCAGCACCATCCATCACCGTATTAGGAACACTATTTACACCGTAATAATTTCTTCTATTATTAATATCAACTGGATTATCCTCATGCATTGGATCAAAACCAGGCCAACTTACTTGATACTTGATAGCAATTGCTTTTCCTTGAGCTATATTGTTCTGGATAATCGGTTCAATTGCTTCGTTTGCAGGAGCACACGGAGGACATGAAGCCTGAGTGAAATGCTCAATTAAAACCATTCGAGGAGATTGTCCGAACATAAATCCAGAAATTGCTACGAATGACAGTAGGGTAAAAATTCTTTTCATATCAGATGAGTTTATTTAGAAATCGTTTTTCAATCCTAAAATTATAAACTACCTACCGATAATTAAACCAAATGCTCTTTTGAATTTTAATTGGCAAGCCAATTGAAATATGGCGGACATTTATTTGCCGTTTAAAGCCCATTCATACTCACCAAATTCAATCGGTACGCCTTCTCCAATTTTTGTATTGCTGTATTTGTTTAGATAATTCCTTAAATCTCCAAAATCTTCACCATACCACTCGAATATCTTTGAAACTTTGGCATTTGATTCGGATATTTGGTTGAAGTTGGAATTATTGATGAATTTTCGAGTCTGTTTTTCCAATTGAGCATTTAATTTTTCAGGCAAAAAGGCTTCGTTCAATAAGGTTGGACATGATATTGCTGCACAATTGACCGCAAAATGAATTCGAGGTTCATTAAACTGAGGTCTTATAATTTGATTTTCAATTTGATCTAAAGAATATTTTTTTCCTTCCAACTCAATTCTTTTGACCTTCCATGGACTTCCTCCGTCCAAATCTGTAATACTTTTTAAAGGGTGATTTTTTATAATTAAATCAAGCGTAAAAGCATTATAGGTATTTATCCAATAGGCTAATTTTTCATTTCGTGACCAAGAAGACTTCGGTGTTTCTTTTGCCAATTCGTTGAGATAGGATTGCAATTGACTTGAATTTCCTTTCAATCCAGTATAATCAACGACACCAGTTGAGGAGACATATTTTTTTAAAAGTAAATCGAAAGCCGAGTGTGATAATTTTTTGGTAATCGCTTTTTCCTCATTCGACGCTGTTTGGTTGGGTGCATTTGCGGCAACAGTAGGTTGCGATTGTGCTGCAGTCGAAACTGTTTTATTTATTTGTTCTTGAGTCGGTTCAGTTGGTTTAGGCGGTGTAACGATTTTTGTTGGTTGGTCGGAAGTAGTTTTCGGTTTTGCCATAGGTTTTGTTGTTACTGCTTTTTCGATAATATCATTTATAGATTTTTCAGTAGCTGGAGATTGAGGCGCTTTTTTTATTTTGTCGTTTGAAGCCTCATTTTTTGAAAATTCATCATTGGAAACAACAGCTTTTTCGATTTCCTGCTTCACCGTTTTTACATCTTGAGTTATTTGTTCTTTGTTGGGTGTAGATTCAATAATTTCCTGTGAAGTTTGGTTTGAATCATTTTGGCAACTGACAATAACAAATAGAAAAAGAAGTTTGAAAATTAATTTCATCGTAATTTGATTTTGATAGAAAAGAAACCTTTTAACGTAAAGACAGTTTTAAGGACTTAAAGCCATTGTAAAAAACTCGACATCTTACCTGATAACTAACAACTGTCACCTAAGGTAATACGTATTCCTTTTGGAAAGGATTTTGTACCTACCTTTTAAAATCATATTCAAAAATCTAAACATACAAAGATGTTTACAATATCAACTCTTGCTGCCGTTTTTTGGGGGGTATTAACTGCTGCCATTGGATTTTTCATTGGAAATTACCTACTGAAAAAAGATGCTTCAGATTGGAAATCTAAATACAAGGAATTGGAAGGAGAGGCGAAAAGTCTTCGAAAGACCGAAAAAAAGGCGCTCAAAGATATGGGGAAATTCAAAGGACAGGCCGAGAATTGGAGACAGAAATTTGATGAAATGAAGGATGTCAAACGAGGCGAATTAGAGGCAATGCAAGCTGAAAATACCAGTCTGGCCAGCGAGATTTCTACCTTGAAATCTGAAAATGCCAAATTAGAATCCTCTCAAAATTCGTTAAGCAGTGAAAATGAAAGGGTATCTAAAAAGTATGATAACCTTAAAGAAAGATACGATAATGATTTAGAGGGATTGAAAGAATTCAAAAAGGACAAAAGTAAATTTGATAGTTATTTAAAAGACTATAAATCAAAACTGAAAGTGTCTGAAGAGAAAATGGCCAAACTTTCATTGCTCTCTAAAAAACAAGCAGCAGAACTGGTAGATGCCAATGAGTTTGTGAGTAAGGTAAGGGGGTTAAAAGCACGAAACAAGCAATTAGAGTCCGACCTCAAATACTGGGAAAAGAAGCATTACGATACTCATCATGAATTAACTTCTTTGAAAAATGAGTACGCTCAATTTCAAGAAAAACATGCTCAATTGGAACTAACCATGCAATCTGTCAATCAGGCAAATCAAAGCATGGTGCAGAAGGTTCAGGAGTTCAAAACACGTTTTGTTAAAGTAAATAATGACTATCATAATTTGCTAAATAAAAATTAGAACTAAAATTTCAGTTTAGAACTTTCCTTATTATTAAAAAAAACTATCTTTGCAGCCCCTTAGAAGAAGGGGTTAAATGTATCGTTCTTTGTTATGAAGGCACTTTTAGAATTTAAGCTCCCACTTTCGGGTCTTGGACTTGGAATGCACGAGTACGATTTTGATATAAAAAATGAGTTTTTTTCAAACTTCGAAACTTCTACTATTGAAAAAGCAGATTTGAAAATGAAAGTCTATCTTGATAAAAGAACGAGTTTCATCGAAATCACTTTTGACTATTCAGGAGAAATCGAAACGGATTGTGATAGATGTTTGAAAAAATTCATGTTGCCCATCAAAAATTCTAATACCCTTTTGCTCAAATATTCGGCAGAAGAAGTAAAAGAAAATGACGATGTGGACATCATTTTTATTTCAAAAGGCGAAAATGAATTTGATTTATCTAAGTTCATTTACGAGTTTGTTTTACTTTCCATTCCGATGGCTAAAAATCACGAAATGGCAGGGGAGCAATGCGATGAAAAATTTACACAGTTTTTTCATCGTGAAGAAGAAATTGAAAAGCCCTCCAATACAGTTTGGGATGCTTTGAAAAAATTTAATAAGAATTAGTTTTTATCATTTATAAATATAGTGGAAAATGGCACATCCTAAGTGGAAAACATCTAAGGCCAGAAAGCGCAAAAGAAGAACACACCTGAAGGCAGCAATGCCTCAGATTTCTACTTGTTCTAACACAGGTGAGAAGCACGTGTATCATAAAGCTTACTACGTAGGCGATGACCTTTATTACAGAGGTAAAGTATTAGTGAAAGGCGAGATTGACGATTAGTCAACCTTTTCACCTATAAGAATAATTGAAAAGCTCCTGTCGAACATAGATCAGGGGCTTTTTGAGTTTTAGGATTTTTTTATTCCAAAGTCTGTTCAATGAAAAAAATCATCAATTCTCCCAATGTTCCAGCACCAGTTGGGCCATACAATCAGGCAGTTTCCTTCAACGGGATGCTCTTTGCTTCTGGACAAATCGCTATTCATCCACCAACTGGAGAGTTAATTACAGGTACGATTGAAGAAGAAACGCATCAGGTAATGAAGAATGTGGGCGAAATTTTAAAGGCAGCAGGAATGACCTTTGATGACGTGATTAAAGCAAGTGTTTTTGTAAAAGATATGCACTTGTATAGCAGAATCAATGCGGTATATTCAGAGTACTTCAATGACGATATTGCACCTGCTCGTGAGTTAGTGGAGGTCGCTAATTTGCCTAAATTTGTGAATATTGAAATTTCGGTTATTGCTGGAAAATAGGGAATAATTAGAAATCAAAATTGACTATCAAAATCTTCCTTCTATGAAAAAGACTGTTCTCTCTTGTATCCAACCTACTGGCGAAATGCATTATGGCAACTACCTCGGAGCCGTAAAGAATTGGGTAGATTTACAAGAAAAGTATGATTGTTTTTATGGGGTAGTGGATTATCATGCCATTACTATGCCTTATAAAACTAAGAAGTTAAGAGAGGATACGTGGAGTTTGATTTTCAATTTATTGGCTGTTGGAGTAAAAGCTGAAAATCTTTTTATTCAATCCCTTGTTCCTGAACATGCCGAGTTGGGGTGGATTTTCAACAATTTTGCTTCTTATGGACGAGTGCAAAAAATGACTCAGTTCAAAGACAAAAGTCGTGATAGTACTACAAAAAGCAAGGATAATTTTATTTCGGTTGGATTGTTTGATTATCCCGTATTGCAAGCAGCGGATATTTTGATTTATAAGGCAGATTATGTTCCTGTTGGGAAAGACCAAGATCAGCATTTAGAGTTGACGCGTGAAATTGCTTCTCGTTTCAATAATCAAGTAGGAAAGGAATATTTCGTGATGCCTGAAACTTTGCATACAGAGTCTCCCAAAATTCTTTCCCCAGCAGATCCTACTCGAAAAATGAGTAAAAGTGCTGGAGAGAAACATTACATCAGCGTCTTTGCCGAAGAGGCTCGAATTAGAAAACAAATCCGCTCGGCAGTTACCGATACCGGAGAAGAAAGTGATGATATGAGTGCGGGATTGGTTAATCTTTTCACTTTGTTGAAAGGCGCTGGAGCTGATGGTGTTCACGACAGTTTGATGAAGGATTACCAAAATGGCGACCTGAAATATGTGAACTTAAAAGATGCTACCGCTGACGCTTTAGTTGCCATGAGCAATGGTTTTCGAGAAAAAAGAGCTGAGCTTTTGGCAGACAAAAAAGAAATTAAATATAAAATCAAACAATCATCAAGAGCCATCCGCGAACGGGCGCAACAAACTTTGAAAGAAGTAAAAGATTTGACTGGTTTGATGAATGTTTAAATAATAGAAAATGGGAAAACCTGTAAAAAAAACAAAGGAGATAAAAATCAAAATAGGCTTAGATGAGGACAATGTCCCTGTCAAAATGCAATGGAAATCGGACGATGCCAAACAAGTAAAATGGTCTGAATCAAAAGCAATGCTGCTTTCACTTTTTGAGCCAGAAACAAAGGATACTTTGAAAATAGATCTTTGGACTACCAAGATGCAAGTTGGCGAAATGGATCGGATGATGTATCAGACTTTTCGTGGATTGGCTGACACCTATTATAAAGCCACTCAAAACAGAGAATTGGCTATCGAAATGCAGAAATTCGTTCAATATTTTGGGGAGAAAACGGAAGTGATACCAAAAGCAGAGTAAAATTAGTTCTTTCTTTTTTTTATATAGTATTTCCCGTTTTTTGTGATATTTCCTTTTACAGTTTGGGCATTTTCGTTTTGGCTTTTAGATAGATAGAAGTAAATTTTTCCTCCTTTCTGATGTCGAAAGTCAGAGTTATCTGCGCCATAAATTCCATAGGTAGAGATTGATTTAGTTTTACCTAAATAGATTTTCCCATAATTGTCAAATTTCCCATCAGACATATTTCTGATGCCATCCAAATAGGTTCCATCGATATGAATTTTCCCTTTTTTATTATTGGTAAAAACGCCTTCGTTCTTGATGCCATGTCTTTGTAGCAATGAATTTTCTCCTCCCAGAATTATTTTTTTATGATTGGTAAAAATGGCTTCGCTTG
Source organism: uncultured Saprospiraceae bacterium (assembly GCA_937924495.1). Lineage (GTDB taxonomy): Bacteria > Bacteroidota > Bacteroidia > Chitinophagales > Saprospiraceae > JAGQWW01. Next base: position 7,554 of record CALDSS010000130.1, on the reverse strand, counting down.
TGTTCCAAATGGCTTTTCCTTTAGTGTTTTGAACAGATAATAGGCAATTGTTTCTGAAAATTGCCCGATTCTCGATTACCAATCCATGCAGACCGATTTGTTTCCCTCGTTTTCCAATTTTAAAAATTTCTGCTCCGATATAGATTTTACCTGAATTTAAAAGCATGGCATTATTGGAAATTTTTACACCAATCTCACCTACTTTATCAATTTTGATTATTCCTTTTTTCAGGTTTTTGAAAATGGTAAAATTTTCAATCACCAAGCCATTTCCTTCCTCATTTGAAATAAGAATGGTACCTCCATTTTCAAACTTTGCATCTCCACTGACCTCAATATGAGCAACTGAAACTTGTTCTTTTTTATTAATAATCACCTTTCCATCCTTAATAAAAACTCGATCACTTTGAGAAGGAACCTGATTGTCTTCCCATTGGTTGGGATCGGACCAATTGCCCTCACCACCTTTCCAACGAATGTCTTTTGAAAAAACAGAAATGGAAAGAAATAATCCAATAAATAAAACTGCCGATCTTAACTTCATTTGTAGAATTTTAAGATCGGCAATTTAGAACTATTTCTATGTGAAATCAAATTCGGATTTACCAGAAGTAACTTACAATCATAGCACTTAGTATTAAAAGTGCGACAGATTGATATCTATAATTTTGCCACCAAGGCAAGTCTGCCAACTCGGCTGTTTCTTCGGCTATCAATTTCTTAGACCAAGTTAATGATTCTACTTTTTCAGTTGGCGGTGCAGGGGTCATTAAACTCACTACGAAATGGACAAAAAAGCAAATCACAAATAGTACGGTAGTTCTCAATAGAAAGTGCATTTGAAACCACCAATGATCAATTTCTGTAATTATTCCATAAACCCAAATTCCGGCCATGACCATACCGAAAAGTAAACTTACGATTGAGCCCGTTGCATTCGCCCGTTTCCAAAATAACCCTAAAACAAATACGGAAACTACAGGTGGTGCAATGTAGCCGAGAATATCCTGAAGATATCGGAACAAGTCTCCATATTTTCCAATTTGAGGAGCCCAAAGAGAAGCTAAGATTACTAATATCAAAGTGGAAATTTGTCCTGAACGTACAAGTTGTTTACTTGTCATGTTCGGATTGATTTTATTGACAAAATCCATTGTGATAAGGGTAGAGGCTGAGTTAAAAGTCGCCGAAATACTACTCATCATCGCTGCCAATAAACCTGCTACCACTAATCCCAAAAGCCCAGAAGGCAATAGGTCAAAAAGTAAAGTAGGGTAGGTGTAATCAGTACAATCGGCCAAGTTTGCACACGGCCCTGCAGAAGTTGTATAGTTTATGATTTGACTGTCTTGGTAAAGTAAAAATGCCAATGTTCCTGGTATGACCATGATTAGTATAACGGGTAATTTTAGGAGTCCTGCAAACATGGCTCCCCAACGGCCATGATTGACACTGGAGGCACTCAAAACTCGTTGCACCATAAATTGATTGTTGGCCCAAAAGTAAAATCCAAGCAACGGAACTCCCGTGAAAAGACCCCACCAAGGAACAATGGGAGAGTTATATTGGCGCCACCAATCACCATCGTTATCTCGAACGATACTCAATGCTTCTTGTGCATTTTTTGAACTAACTCCCTGCGCTTTTAAGTCATTCAACTGAGTAATCATGGCATCCCAACCACCAACTTTATCAAAGGCATAATAGGTCAAAATGCAAGAACCAAATATCAGAACAATAGCTTGAATCACCTCCGTTTTTACAACTGAACTCAATCCACCTGGAATAGTGTATGCAGCCGCTGCACCTGCTAAAATAACGATAACTACCCAAGGCGGTAGGCTTGGAAAAATTAAGCCCAAGACTATCATTCCCACATAAAGCGAAGCTGCGGTATCAATTAAAATATTGCCGACCACGGTAATGAATGAAAAGTAATATCTTGACCGACTATCATATCTTTTTTCTAAAAATTCGGGCATGGTGTAAACTCCACTTCTCATGTAAAATGGCAAGAAGAAGATTGCAAAAAACACTAAAACTACTACGGCATACCATTCGTAATTATAGACTGTCATGTCGAGTAGGTAGGCAGACCCTGCTAAGCCAATCAAAGTTGAACTTGAAATATTGGCTGCAAAAAGTGAAATCCCAACCACCGGCCAAGTCAAACTTCTGCCTCCCAAAAAATAATCTTCTGATGATTTTTGCTTTCCTTTCATGATTCCATAAATCACGATCCCAATGAGATAGATTCCCATTATTGCAAAATCAATCGTTTGTAATCCCACGTTTTCCATAATAGTATATTCGTTATTTTTTTCAAAAGAAAAGAGCGAAGCGGCATTCGCCGTTAATCTTCGCTCTTGTAAGAAATCACCCGACTGTTAAAATTTTATAATATCGTTGGTTTTGTTGTTCTTGTTCGAATGCGTCGTTTTCTCGGGTAATAGTATTTTTTTTAAGCTCAATGGGCGAGACAAAATCATGTTTTTCAAACTACAATATTGATTTTAAGGCCGTTTGAAAAATTAAAATTGGCAAAACTGCCCTAACTACTTTGTTTTGTTGGGATAAAATTAATGTAAAACTTACAATAACCAAGTCTTTGTTAAATAAAATCTTAATTTTTTTAACATTTATAAAAAACAAAAACCACTTCATAAAAGAATGAAGTGGCTTTCAATAAATCTTTATTTATAAGTCATTCTATTTCAGATGCTTATCTACTTTAACCAGTTTTAAATTAAATGCATCCGCGACCCCTTTATAAACCACATCACCTTTCACTACATTCAAACCAAGCTTTAATGAATTATCTTCTTTACATGCCTTTTTCCAGCCTTTATCTGCCAATTTTATAGCATAAGGTAGGGTAGCATTGGTCAGAGCAACCGTAGAAGTAAATGGAACAGCTCCAGGCATATTGGCAACTGAATAATGTAAAATGCCATCTACTTTAAAGGTCGGTTTGGCATGAGTGGTCGGAATGGTAGTTTCAAAACAGCCGCCTTGGTCAACTGCAACATCAACCAATACCGTTCCTTTCTGCATGGTTTTAAGCATATCACGGGTAATTATATTCGGTGCTTTTGCGCCAGGAATTAATACTGCACCAATTATCAAGTGAGATTGACGTACCAGTTTTCTAATCGTATATTCATTGGAATATATGGTTTCTACATTGGCTGGCATGATGTCCGCCAATTCCCGAAGTCTATCTAGGTTGATATCCAATATTTTTACATTAGCGCCCAATCCAGCGGCCATCTTTGCGGCCTGCGTTCCAACTATTCCACCACCAATTACCATCACTTCTGCTGGTTGCACCCCTGGAACACCTCCTAATAAAATACCAAGTCCACCCATCGGTTTTTCTAAGTATTTTGCGCCTTCCTGAGTAGCCATTCTTCCCGCTACTTCTGACATCGGAATTAGAAGAGGTAGTTTTCTGTCAGGTGTTTCTACGGTTTCATAAGCCAAACAAACTGCTTTGCTTTTTATCATTGCATTTGTCAATGGTTCATAAGAAGCAAAGTGGAAGTAGGTAAAAAGCAATTGATTCTTTCTAACCAATTTATATTCTTGCTCAATTGGCTCTTTGACCTTCATGATCATTTCAGCCACTTTGTAAACTTCTTCAATCGAACCCAAAATTTCAGCACCTGCCTGAATGTATTCTTTGTCCTTAAATCCGCTACTTACTCCAGCAGTTTTTTGGACAAATACTTTATGACCACGCTTTGTCAATTCAAGTGCTCCCGCAGGTGTAAGGGCGACTCTGTTTTCGTTATTTTTTATTTCTTTTGGAACCCCAATAATCATGAGTTTTTCTTTTTTGATTTTGTATAAATAGATTCAAACTTAGAAAGCGCCCGCAAAGAAAAACTTTTTGTAAATGCTAAAGAAAGAAATGGTGGGAAGTTTGGGATATAACCTAAAAAAAAGAACCCGTGAGGGATGCTCACGGGTCGGAAAAAAACGAATCTTACAATTCTTTAACCAAAACTTACACATTATAATAAATTACAATATCTGTGCCAACAATTAGGATTTTACTTAATATGATAAAAAATTCAATTTATTTTATGTTGTAGATGAATAGATTACAAGTATAAACTGATGATAATTAAGAATTACAAGAATTTATAAAAAAAAAGAACCCGTGAGGGATACTCACGGGTCGGAAAAAAACGAATCTTACAATTCTTTAACCAAAACTTACACATTGTAATAAATTACAATATCTGTGCCAAATATTATAATTTTGTTTAATGTATAATGAAATTTTCGGCTTTGGTTTTTATTATGTTTTTTCTGTAGGCTTCTTCAAATAAAATTTCTACCGCTTTTTTTCCGTTTTTGCCCAATGAGAGGGTGAAATGGTTTACATACAAGTCAATATGCTTTTGTATCACCGTTTCATCCATTTCTTGGGCGTGTTTTTTTACAAACTCTTTTGATGACTCTGGATTTTGAAATGCGTATTCTACACTTCTCCTTAAAACCCTATTTGCTTTTTGCTGAATATCATTGCCCAGTTTTGAATTAACAACAATACCACCAAGTGGAATTGGCATTTTGGTCATGCTTTCCCAATACTCGCCACAATCCAAAAGTTTGATTAATCCTTTATCTTGATAGGTGAATCTGTTTTCATGGATTATCAATCCGGCATCAATTTTTTCACTTAAAACAGCTTCTTCTATATCCGAAAACAACATTTCAATTTTTCGCGAAGCACTTGGATAGGCCAAAGAGAGTAGGAAATTAGCCGTTGTCATTTTACCCGGAATACCAATCAAGGCATTATTTATTTCAGTTGGAGTAAGCTGCTTTTTTGCGATTAAGAGTGGGCCACAATTATTTCCCAATGCACTACCCGAATCAAGTAGTTTGTATGTACCTATGAGGTGAGCAAAGGCATGATAGCTGAGTTTGGTAATATCTATTTTGCCTGAAAAGGCTAATCGATTCAATTCTTCCACATCGGCCATCACCACCTCAAAATCAATACCTTCAGTATCGATTTTTCCATGAATCATTGCATCAAAAATGAAGGTGTCATTGGGGCAAGGCGAAAATCCTAAACTCAATTTCATAAAACCTGTTTGAATGGCGTCACTTTGGTGAAAAAAAATCTACAATTTAAACGTGCTCATTATTCTAAAGGTAACACATATATTAGGTAAGGTTTAGCTTTTTATTTTTTTTTGCACATAATTTTTAGAACTACACAGATATTTATTCAAAATGGCCAAAAAATTAAGAGTTTTTAAATTCGGAGGTGCCTCGGTAAAGAATGCAGAGAGTATTCGGAATGTAGCCTCAATTTTACAAAATGAAAGAGGGAACCCATTATTAATCGTTGTTTCAGCAATGGGTAAAAATACCAATGCGCTCGAAGGCGTACTCAAGGAACACTTCAATAAAACTGGAAAAGCAACTGAAGTGTTAGAAAAAATCAAACAATTTCATTATCAAGTTTGCAATGAATTATTTGGAGAGAAACACCCTGTTTATGATGACTTAAATGACACTTTCGTTGAAATCGAATGGGTACTGGATGATGAACCAGAAGGATATGATTATATGTATGATCAAATCGTTTCGGTTGGTGAATTGCTTTCCACAAAGATTTTGGCCGCTTATCTCAATAGTCAGGAATTACCAACTCAATGGCTAGATGCAAGAGGAATTATTCGTACAGATGAATTATATAGAGATGCCTGGGTTCAGTGGGAGGAAACCGAAGCGAATGTAAAAGCTCAGGTCACTCCTCATTTAGAAAATGGCAAATTTGTTCTTACTCAAGGATTCATTGGCTCTACAGCTGACAATAATACGACTACATTAGGTAGGGAAGGATCAGATTATACAGCCGCCATTTTTTCTTTTTGTTTAAACGCGGAAAGTATGTCGATTTGGAAAGATGTGGAAGGGGTCATGACTGCCGATCCGAGATTGTTTGATCAGGTTACGAAAATTGATAAATTGAGCTACCGAGAGGCAATTGAGATGACTTATTATGGTGCAAAAGTGATCCATCCAAAAACTATCAAACCGATTCAAAATAAAAACATTCCGCTTTATGTAAAATCATACGCGAATCCATCTGCTGAAGGAACGATGATTACTTCTGATGTAAATTCAAATTACCCTCCAATGATTGCAGTTGAAAAAAATCAGGCGATGTTGAACATCTCCACCAAAGATTTTTCTTTCGTGGCAGAACACCACATGAAGTATCTTTTTGAAAAAATTTCTGAGAAGCGCTTGCGCGTAAATATGATGCAGAACACAGCCATTAGTTTTGATATTTGTGTCAATGATATTGACGAAAGAGTAAAAGATTTTGCAGAAGCGATAAAAGAAGATTTTGAGGTAACGATTGAAAATGGGCTTGAATTAATTACCATTCGACATTATCAAAAGCCATTAGTTGAAAGTCTCAAACAAAATAAAATCATCAAAATGGAGCATCGAATTAGAGAGACAGTGCAGTTGGTGATGAAGGAGATTCCTATGATGGTGCGTAAATAAAAATTATCAAAATGGCCGAATTTCTTCCTGCATTCAAAAAACAATTTTTCTATTATAAATCACTGATAGACAAAGCTTTAGTTCAATTGTCTGATGAAGAATTATTGTTTAGAGAAGATGACTCTATCAATTCAATTGCCATTATTTTAAATCACTTGGCTGGAAATATGCTTTCTCGATGGACGGATTTTCGAAATCAAGATGGAGAAAAAGAATGGCGAAATCGAGAATCAGAATTTGAAGAATCTTTTGGAACCATTGAAGATTTAAAAACTAAATGGGAGAAAGCATGGCAGGTGGTCGATCATGAATTAAGTCAGATTTCTGAAGAAAATATGGGTGATATCATCTATATCAGAAATGATGGACATACAATTCAAGAAGCATTTTTTAGACAATCCAATCATTTGGCCTATCATGCTGGTCAGATTTTGCATCAAGCGAAAATTTTGAAAAAGCAAGAGTTTGAAAGTCTTTCCATTCCAAAAGGAAAATCAAAGGATTTTAACCAGAAAAAATTTGATATAGGAAAAGGGAAAAGACATTTTACTGAGGACTTTAAATAAAAAGTTACACCAGTTTATTCTTAATAAATTTTAAAAGATTTACTTTCGGTCTTGTTTTTGAATCTTGTTCTAAGCCAAATAAAATCACATGTCAAGGAAATTAAAAGAACGCACCATTAAGAAATTAATGGTAGCGAATCGCGGAGAGATAGCTATCCGCGTCTTTCGTGCTGCTGCCGAAATGAATCTCCGCACCGTTGCCATTTACACTTATGAAGATCGGTATTCGCTCCATCGCTACAAAGCGGATGAGGCATATTTGATCGGTGAAGAAGATGATCCACTCAAGCCGTATTTGGACATCGATTTGATTGTAAAAACTGCAATCGAAAATGAGGTAGATGCCATCCATCCCGGTTATGGCTTCCTTTCGGAAAATGAAAAATTTGCCCAAGCCATCATCGATGCCGGAATCATTTGGATAGGTCCAAGTCCTGAATCCATG
>CALDSS010000129.1 GCA_937924495.1 uncultured Saprospiraceae bacterium | reverse complement strand
AAATTGAAGTGAGTTATTACAACTTTACTTATTTTTTGAAAATACTTTTTAAAATATAGTAGTTGATTTTCGTATGACTTTTTTTGATTTTTTCAAAATCATTGCGGAGCACCGCTCCGCATTACGTTAGAGTTTACCGAGCGCTTTATCCAAATCTGTTTTTGCGACAAGCAACTCATAAAGTGCATTCATGTTGGCAGATTGAGCGGCATACAACTCGCGTTCAGCTTGAGTTACTTCGATACTTGAACCAACTCCTTCCTTATATTTGATTTGTGTGATGTCATAAATTTGCTGCGCCAAGTCGAGACTTTTTTTGGTGGTCTCTACTGTTTGGTTGGCATTCAAAAAAGCAATTTTTGCATTTTGAACTTCAAGGGTTACGCCTCTTTCAAAATCTCTTTTTTGAATCGCTGTTTTGTCCAATTCAATTCGAGCACGTTGCATTTTTGCTTTTTTATCTAAACCATCAAAAATTGGAACCTGCAAACTTGCGCCAATATTTGAAACCGTAAACCAAGGATTGTCCTCAGAATCGAAAAGATCATTTCGTTGCAATTGTTTGCTATAATTAGCAAAACCAACGAGGCTTGGAAGGTAAGCAGCTTTCAATCTTTTGACATTCATTTGCGCCAATTCTTCACCTGTTTCAATTACTGCCAACTCTGGTCGTCTGGACAAATCCAATTGCTCGCCCGCTGCTGACTCCATATTTATTTCAGCCAGAAGCGCATCCAAATCTCCATCAATTTCAATCGGCTCATTGAGCGGATAGGTCATTTGAAATTTTAATAAATTATAAGAAAGCTCAATTAATCGTTGCACTTTTCCAGCTTCTACGTTCAAATTATTTAATGATAATTCAAGTCTATCAACATCTAACTTTTCAGCAAAACCATTTTCATAAATCGCCTTCGTTTCGCGTAAAGTATTTTGAAGGTTGGAAATATTTTTTTGCAAAAGTCCTTCGTTACGCTTTGCAATTAAAACCGCCAAAAACGCTTTTTGAACATTTGATTTGATATCTAATTCTGGCAACTCTGCTTGTCGCTGCACCAGTTCTCTATATAATTTCTGCGCTTGCAAACCAACGAAAAAAGAGCCGTCAAACAAAAGTGCTTGCAACTCTAAGCCAGCCGTCAGATTATGAGAAGTTCCGAACTGTGCTGGATTACCACCTGATGCAGGTGGAATGGCTTGGGAAGGATCAATCAAGTTATAATTGATCAACGAACCATTAATAGCTGGCGTAATAAAATCAGGTAAAATAAACGTGGCAATGTTTGGCGAGTATTGATAATTAACTGCGCCATTTATTTTTGGAATCCCAATGGATTTAAACTCTAAAATTTGTCCTTCTGCATCTTGCAATTCTAACTGATTGAGTTGTGCCTGAGAGCTATTTTCCAAACCATAATCAATGGCTTGTTCGAGCGTAAAGGTCTGCTGCGCCATGAGGCTTGTAACAAGCAGCAGCAGATAAGTCAAGGTGATTAATTTATTCATAAAGTATGCTTTGAGTGGTTTTCTATTCTTTTGCTAAATATTTTTCGAGTTGTTTTTTGCCTTTCGGCGAAACAATACCATAAAGGTGATATTTGATAAATTCGTTCATTAAGTGTCTTCTCTCATATTTTCTGAGTGGAAAAATTGTTTCTTCGACCAACAAAAAGGTTTGAGCTACATATAATTTCGCCACAATATCCACATCGAAATCATCGCGGTACAATCCTTCTTCGACCCCTCTTTTAAAATTTTTGACAATCACACCGTAGAAATGTTCTTGATGGAGTTTTTCTAAAATTTCCCAAGATTTTCGATAATATTTTTTGATGTCATAGATCGCAGTCGGAGAGATAGCGGTAATTTGTTCGATTCCGAATCTGGCAATTTCTAACATCTCATCAATTGCATTTTTAGATTCGGCTGTTATTTTTTTGACTTCTTCAATTTCACTTTGACAATGATTAAAAATAATTTTCAAAACCAAATCCGCTTTATTATCAATATATTGGTAAAGCGTTTTTTTAGAAATGCCCAACTCTCGCGATAAGTCCTGCATTGTGATGCTCTTGATTCCAACACGCATAAAAAGCGACTCTGCCTGACTTAGTATTTTTTGTTCTTGTTCGGTCATATTTTTAATTACGGCGCAAATATATAAACTCTAAACAATGGAAACGTTTTTTGTGTTCAAAGTTTCCGAGGTTTTTTACCAACTGATTGGTAAAGTCGATGAAACGGTGAAAATGGACAGTTGAATGGACAGTTTTTATGATTGTAGTATAACTAAAAATCTGCTGTTAAACTGTCGTTAAAGGAAAGGGCATATTCAACGAGGAGGGTTATTTGTCGTTTATTTTTGCAGAAACTACTTAAAATTCTTTCATCAAAAACTAACTTAAAAATGAAGCGAATACTATCATTAATTGCTGCAGCCGTAATTGGCGGTCTTTTAGTTTTAGGTGGCAATTATTATTTGAATCCCGGAGCCAATCCAATTTCTTCGGATGACAATTTTTCTCAAGAAGTTAAAAATATAAATGTCAGTGCCGCTAACGGGGTAGCTCCTTTGGACTTTACAGGGGCTGCTGAAAAAGCGATGCCAGCGGTTGTACATATCTCGGCAGAAGGAGCTGCGGCTAAACGTCAAAGCTCTGGAGATCCATTTTTTGATTTTTTTGGAAACTTTAGAAATCAAGGGCCTCAGAGGGGTACAGGTTCAGGTGTAATTTATACATCAGACGGATACATTATAACAAATAATCACGTGGTTGATTTTGCGGAAAAAGTAGAGGTGACACTAAATGATAACCGTAAATTTGTGGCAGAGGTAGTTGGTACTTATCCAAAGGCAGATATTGCGGTTTTGAAAGTTGAGGGTGCTAATTTACCAATAATGAGAACTGCAGATTCAGATTTAGCTAAAGTAGGGCAGTGGGTATTGGCTGTTGGCAATCCGTTTAATTTGAACTCGACAGTAACTGCAGGAATCGTTAGTGCATTGGGGAGAGATATAAATATTATTCAATCTCAGCAGCGCGACGCTATTGAGTCATTTATTCAAACGGATGCAGCGGTAAATCCAGGAAATAGTGGAGGGGCTTTAGTAGATGCGCAAGGAAGATTGTTGGGTATAAATACAGCGATTTCGACGCGTACAGGATCATTTGAGGGCTACTCTTTTGCTATCCCAATTAATCTGGCAAAACGCATTGCTGACGATATAATCGAAAACGGTAGTTACCAAAGGCCTTATTTGGGCGTCTCAATTGTAGAGTTGGATGATGAATATGCTCAGGAGCTTGGGGTTGATGTATCTCAAGGAGTTGTAATCGAAAATTTAGTAGATGGAGGTTCGGCACAATTTGCGGGCATGTTGCCAAAAGATGTAATCGTAGCAGTTGACGGAAAAAAAATTCGCTCTGTTCCCGAACTTCAGGAGGCTATTGGACGTTCTAATGTCGGTGATACATTGGATATGCAAGTGATAAGAAGAGGAAAGCGACAAGATATACCAGTAAGATTAAAAGCTGGCTAAGTTTTTGCAGTAGAACCGAATGGATGTTTTATCCAACATATTTAGAAATAATTAACATACTTCACGAAACAAAGAACTGTGGCTTTCGGTTAAGTATGACATTATAAAGAAACTTGTTTAAAGTTGGTTTTTCGTTTTGTTTTGATGCGTCTGTCTTGTTTTCAAGGCAGACGTTTTTTTATGTTTTCTCTTGTGAAAATGCCTATTCTCGATAAAATGAAAAAGGGTTATCAACGATAAGTTGATAACCCTTTTTTTCTGAAAACGCGGTGTTTTACAAATCGTCAGTACGTTGTCTCGCCGAGTAATTCACCCTTAACTGTCCTTGCTTTCGCAATTCTGTTTTTACATCCTGTACAATCCCCATCGTAACGTCTCCGTCCACGCGAATTGAGGAAGTAATACGAGATCTCATTACCTCAGGTAAGGTTGTCTTATGTTGCTCCAAGAATAATGGAAGATCATTAATTTTAGAGATTTTATCACCTAATTGAAGTTGAGGAGCAGTACCATAAATTTCTTGAAATTTCTTAGTTGGTCTCCCAATATAGATATAATTTACAAGAGATTTCTGCTCCAATTTTGTCAATTCAGTTGCCTGAGGAACCTGTACTTTTACTTTCAATTCGGATTCTCTCATCACGGTAACAACCATGAAAAAGAATAAAAGCATGAAGATGATATCAGGCAAAGAGGCCGTAGAGATCGCAGGCATTGACTTGCCTTTCTTTCTAAATTTACTCATGATTGTTAGTTTTTATTTTTCTTCACCAAATGCTGTTGGCTCTGCTTCTGAGAGAACCATAGGAATTTTACCTTTGATTTGTTTTCTGACACTCAAGGGTAAGTCATCACTATAGCCCGGGTGACCTAAAGCTTTTGCTTCATCATCCCACAATTCACTGTAAGCGGCCTTCAATTCATTATAAACTTCTAGGTAAGTCTCATAGCTGGTTCCTCTATCATTTTTAAGCGAGATAATCGCTTTGGTAGGTTTCTCAGCTAAGTCAGCTTGACCACTTGGGTTTGCAATAAATTCTTTAGTACGCTCACGAAGTTTAGCTATGTCAGCAGGCTCTTTTCTTACCAATAAATCATTATTAGCATTTACCAGAACCGAAAATACATTTCGAGAATTTAGTTTCATCTCCGGTGGTGGCTCATTAGACCACGGTGGAAGTTTTACCAAAATCCCTTTGTCTACATCAATTGTAGTTGTCACAAGGAAGAAGATCAAAAGCAAGAAGGCAATGTCTGCCATCGAACTTGCATTAATTTCTGTTGCAACTCTACTTCTGGAACTATTTTTAGCCATGGTAAAAGTTATTTAAAAAAGTTACGGACTTCTCCGAGAACAAATATTGCTACGGTAATTCCAATTAGTGCAAGTGTTGTGAAGATTGAACCTTCAACAAATTTGCTTATGCCTGGAGTTACGCCAAAATCAGTAGTCCAGCTTTCTTTTACTTCGCCACCTGCCATGTTGTATGCAATGGCAAATACAATGGCGACTAAAGCTATACCCAAAATGAATTTGATGGCGCTTTTAGGATTAGTTGCTGTGTGGTAAAGTCCGAATAAAAGAATCAATATTGCTCCCAAACCAGTGAGCACACGTGCCGTTTGCAAGCCAAAATCAAAAATGGTTGTTTTAAACCTTTCAGGATCTTTGGCCAGATCTAAAGCTGTGAATTCTTCTAAACCAGAGTTGACCATCGCATAGAATGCTAAAGAAATCAACGTTCCGACCACAAAAGCAACTAGCTGACCATTTTTAGTCAAAAAATTATACATAATTATATGCTTTTATGAAATTATTTGAAAACGTTGTTTCTGGCCATGATGTCCACCAATGAGATAGAAGCATCTTCCATTCTGTTTACGATACCGTCGATTTTAGAAACGATGTAGTTGTAAAAGATTTGAAGGATAATCGCCACAATAAGACCAAATACTGTAGTCAAAAGTGCTACTTTAATACCACCTGCTACAATAGATGGAGAAATATCACCAACTCTTTCGATTTCGTCGAAAGCGCCGATCATACCCAATACGGTACCCATAAAACCAAGCATCGGTGCAATTGCAATGAAAAGTGCAATCCAAACCAACCCTTTTTCTAAAAGTCCCATTTGAACACTTCCGTAAGAAACAATGGCTTTTTCTACAGCTGCAGGTCCATTACCAGCATTTCTAAGGCCTTCGTACAAAACTGATGCAGTTGGGCCTTGAGTTGACTTGGCAACTTCCATAGCTCCGTTTACATCACCTGCTTTCAGGTTTTCATCAATTCTCTGAAGTAGTTTGTCAGTGTTTGCTGTTGCAATATTGAGTGTAATGATACGCTCAATACAAAATGCTAATCCTAAGATTAAGCAAACCAATACTAAGCTCATAAAAAACCAGCCTCCTTCAATGAATTTCTCTTTCAAAAACTGGAATCCGGTAGCTTCTGCAGCTTCTGCAGCATCTTGTGCATGAAGTGCAATCGTCGCAAATAAGGCAAAAAATAATGCCGATAATTTTCGCATGGCAAAGAAGGTTTTTACAATTGTTAAAATATTATTCTAAAATTAAGTTTGATTTACATGTCTTGAGATATGTATTTCTCACAGCGGAGAGAGAGGGATTCGAACCCTCGGTACCCTTTTGGAGTACACACGCTTTCCAAGCGTGCTCCTTAAGCCACTCGGACACCTCTCCTAAGTTTTACAAATAAAACTTATATATTCTATGGTTTTCTCAAAGTAAATTTACTTCTGCGAAAGGGTGCATTTCATGATGTTTGCTTAGCCCCTTTTGGCGGGAAGATTCGCAAAAATTGCAAATAATCTCTATAAATCAAAATTTTTGCAATTGGTATCTCAAATCACTCCTTTTTTTCATAACTAATTGATACACAGTTACTTTAATTTTATTTATACATATAATTTATTTAAATAAATTTAAAGCATTATGCGTTGTGGCCTTTGCCACTTCATCAATCGAAAGATTCTTCGCTTCTGCCAATCGTTCCGCAATATTTTTTACGTACCCACTTTCATTTCGCTTACCTCTGTAAGGAACAGGAGCTAAGTAAGGTGAATCTGTTTCTAATACCAAATACTCCAATGGAATTTCTTTGACAACTTCATTTAATTTGGCCTTTTTGTAAGTTAATACTCCTCCAATGCCCATTAGAAAGTCCAATTCCATGATTTTTTTGGCTTGTTCTACTGTTCCACCAAAGCAATGAAAAATACCTTTTACCTTATTTTTGTATGGCTGTAAAAGTTCGATTGTAATGTCTATTGATTCTCTACAATGAATTACAATCGGCAATTTTAGGTCAATTGCCCACTCGACTTGCGTCAGGAAAGATTTTTTTTGCTGTTCAAAAAAAGTTTTATCCCAGTATAGATCAATTCCAATTTCTCCTATGGCACAAAACTTTCTTTTTTGGAGCCACGCTTCAACTATTTGTAGCTCTTTTTTATAATCCTCTTTTACCGAACAAGGGTGCAAACCCATCATTGCGAAGCATTTTCCTGGAAAGTCAACTTCCATTTTTAACATAGAATCAATGCTCTTGCTGTCAATATTCGGCAAAAAGAATTTTTTTATGCCGGCTTCTTCTGCCCGGCCTATCACCTCTTTTCTATCAGCATCGAATTGTTTTAGATAGAGGTGGGTATGCGTGTCAATTAGCATTTTTATTAAAGAGTATTGATGAAATCAATTTGGTTGTAAGAAGAGACAATTTATTTTCAAATTCAAAAAAAATGTTATTTCTAATAGAAAACTATGAATTTTGAATAAATTTACCGCTCGTGAACTTTCACAACAACTATTTTTATAAACAAATTTAAATTATTATGTGGAAAGAATTTAAGGATTTTATCATGACCGGCAATGTGCTTGATTTTGCAATTGCGGTAATTTTGGCAGGAGCTGTTGGCCTTGTTGTTAACGGTTTCGTTCAAGATATCATTATGCCAGTCGTAGGTCACTTCTCAGGAGGTATGGACTTTTCAGATTTGAAATACGTACTTTCTCCTGCACAAGGTGTTGAAGGTGAAGCTGGATACGTTGCTGAAAATGCAGTTAGATGGGGAGCGTGGTTGAACACTATCATTAGCCTTTTGACTGTTGGTTGGGTACTTTTCCTAATGGGTAAAGCTAAAATCCGTGCAATGGGTGCTGCTCCAGATCCAGCTCCAACTGCAGATCAAGCATTATTATCTGAAATTCGCGATTTACTGAAAAAATAATCTTTACGCAGTATTTCAAACCTTTCAAAGAAAAAACCACTCTCGTTCTTCGAGAGTGGTTTTCTTTTTTAAACAACTTTTCTATGAAAATCTTGAACGATTTATCTTCTACTATAATTCGGTGCTTCTTTTGTAATCGTGATATTATGCGGATGACTTTCCATATATCCAGCATTGGTGATCCTTACAAATTTTGAATTGTCTTGCAGTGCTTTAATATTACCTGCTCCGCAATATCCCATTCCGGCACGTAATCCACCAATATACTGAAGCATCACTTCTCCTAAATTTCCTTTGAATGGGACTCTTCCCTCAATTCCCTCTGGAACCAATTTTTTTAAGTCATCTTCTACGTCTTGAAAATAACGGTCTTTTGAACCCATCGCCATGGCACTCAATGAGCCCATACCTCTATAAACTTTAAATTTTCTACCATCCATCAAAATAGTTTCTCCTGGTGCTTCTGCTACACCGGCAAAAAGGGAACCTGCCATAATAGTGCTTGCACCTGCGGCAATTGCTTTGACTATATCTCCTGAATATCGAATTCCTCCATCACCGATCACTGGTACGCCTGTATTTTTGATAGCTTGATGTGCATTGTAAATGGCAGAAAGTTGTGCCACACCAACACCTGCTACCACTCGGGTGGTACAAATACTTCCTGGTCCAACTCCGACCTTTACACCATCAACGCCTGCTTCAACTAATGCTTTTGCGCCACCACCTGTTGCTACATTTCCACCAATAATTTGAAGGTCTTTATAATGATTTTTTACTTCCGAAATAACTTGCAATACCCCCGCGGAATGTCCATGTGCCGTGTCAACACATATCACATCAACACCCACATTGACCAAAGCATCAATCCGTTGCATGGTATCAGCAGTTACACCAACGGCTGCACCTACAACTAATCGACCATAAGAATCTTTGCAGGAGTTAGGGTAGTTTTGCACTTTCATAATGTCCTTAAAAGTGATTAGCCCTTTCAAAATTCCATGCTTATCAACAACAGGGAGTTTTTCGATTTTATTTTTTTGGAGAATTTCTTTGGCTTCTTTTAGATTCGTTCCCTCTGGAGCAGTGACAAGGTTTTCTTTTGTCATGATGTCGCTGACTGGTCGGCTCATGTGGGTTTCGAAACGCAGATCGCGATTGGTCAAAATACCAATCAGTTTATTGGAATTATTAATAATTGGGATACCGCCAATTTTGAATTTGCCCATGAGCGCGTGCGCATCTCCTATCGTTGCATTTTCTGTAAGGGTAACTGGATCGATGATCATTCCACTTTCAGATCGCTTTACAGAGCGTACCTGCTCTGCTTGTGCTTCAATGGACATGTTTTTATGAATCATCCCAATACCACCTTGCCGAGCGATGGCAATTGCTAACGATTTATCCGTCACGGTATCCATCGCTGCTGAAACGATAGGAACATTCACACGCAGGTCGCGGGTGATTTGACTTGAAACATCAACTTCTCGTGGTAGCACTTCTGAATAGGCAGGAGCGAGCAGAACATCATCAAAGGTCAAAGACTCGCCAATAAATTTATCTTGGGTAGTTGTATTTGAATCTTGCAGTATTTCCATGCGCAAAGGTATAGAAAATTGATTCCAAAAATGAAAAGGCATAATTCAATTTTTTTTGCTTTAGCGATTTATTTTGTACTTCAGGCATTCTTCCCTGTGAGCGATGATCGAAATATTGCTCTCATGATCTGTACTTTAATAGATAATACCTGTGCTATTCAGGCCAACTTTCTCATCGAAATAATATTTCCCAAATGCAGGCCTCCTTGTCTTAGAGATATTCCTGTCGAGCTGGGGCTCAATAGGACTTTTGGTTGTCGTTTTAATTTTGATTGAATACTTACTTACCTTCGCTCCCTGAAAAAGGAAAATATGTCTGCATTGACCGTCTTTAGTGATGAACATTTTATGAAACAAGCCCTTAAGGAAGCTGAAAAAGCTTTCGAGACAGGTGAGGTGCCTGTAGGCGCTATTGTGGTTTGTAAAAATCGAATTATTGCTCGTGCGCACAATCAAACCGAATTGTTATCGGATGTTACTGCACATGCAGAAATGATCGCCATCACAGCAGCGGCACAATCATTGGGAAGTAAGTATTTGGATGAGTGTACTTTATACGTGACTTTGGAGCCATGTCCTATGTGTGCTGGAGCACTTTCTTGGTCTCAGTTGGGCAAATTGGTTTATGCCGCAGAGGATGGAAAACGTGGCTTTGAGCGATATGGAAGAGAAATGCTTCATCCAAAAACGAAAGTAGAATTCGGCATTATGCAAGCACAATGCAGTGCATTGTTGAAAGAATTTTTCCAAAAAAAACGAGCATTGAATTAAAAATAAATAATTCATGATTTGTCGTTGTAGTAGAGAGGATTCATGAATCCTCTTCTACAGCAGCGCACATAAAATGAGAAAACCCACATAAAAAATAACATGAAGATAAAATTCTGCGGAGCAGCAAGAGTTGTAACAGGTAGTAGCCATTTAGTTGAATTAGACAATGGTTTTAAAATCCTTTTGGATTGTGGATTGTATCAAGGAGGTGATAAAGAAATGGCGGATTTTAACCGCAACTGGTATTTCGAGCCTAGTGAAATTGATGTGATGATCTTATCACATGCACACATTGACCACTCTGGCCGCGTTCCAAAATTATATAAGGATGGCTTTCGCCAAAATATTCATTGCACCCATGCAACGAAAAGTTTGTGTGCCATCATGTTGCGCGATAGCGCTAAAATTCAGCAAAGTGACGCAGCTTACGCTACCAAATTGGCAAAACGCAGGGATAAATCTGCTCGAAAAGTAGAACCCCTTTACGAAAGTCAACATGCTTATGCTGTTATGAATCAATTCGTGGGCCATGGGTATGATAAATGGTTCAGGATCAATAAAGAGGTAGAGGTAATGTTCAAAGATTCTGGACATATCCTTGGAAGTGCAAGTGTCACGTTACGAATCAGAGAAAATGGAGACACTAAAATTTTGGCATTTACTGGAGATATCGGGCGTCCAAATCGACCAATTTTGCGTGACCCACAACCAATGCCAGAGGCAGATTACGTGATTTGTGAATCTACTTATGGTAATCGACTGCACGAAGAAGCGCCAGCTGAATCAGATCGTTTTCTAAAAATAATACAAGAGGCCTGTGTTGAAAAAAGAGGTAAATTGATTATCCCTGCTTTTTCTGTCGGTCGAACACAAGAGATTGTTTACATGCTCGATCGCATGGAAACCGAGGAATTGTTGCCGCCGATTGATGTCTATGTCGATAGTCCGCTGGCCGTGAATGCAACGGTGGTTTTCGGTACGCATCCGGAGTGTTATGATGAAGATTTACATGATTATTTGCTCATCGATGACAATCCTTTTGGTTTCAATAAATTGAAATACATCAACTCCGTAGAAGAGTCAAAACAACTTAATAAAAGTAAAAAGCCTTGTATCATTATCAGTGCTGCGGGCATGATGAATGCGGGGAGAATTCAACATCATTTGTACAACAATATTGAAAGTCCGAAAAATACGATTTTGGTAGTGGGGTATTGTTCGCCTTATACAGTTGGAGGAGATATTATTGCTGGAAAAAAAGCAGTTCGTCTTTTTGGTGAATACAAACAGGTGTTGGCAAACGTTGAGATCATGGATTCATTCTCAGCACATGGAGATAGAGATGAGATGAGAGAATTTTTAGCGAATCAACGTAAGCGTTGTAGAAATCTCTTTTTGGTACACGGTGAATATGAATCACAGAAGAAATTTGCGGAGAAGCTGGAAAAAGATGGTTTTAGAGATGTAGATATTCCTGAGTTGGGACAAACACATATTTTGGGTTGGGATTAGTTTTGTCACAACATGGTCAAAATAATGTCTAAACTTAGTCGTTTAGATGCATTGTACGCAAAGAGTTGAGCCTTCCTTTTATTCGTTTCATAATTTTGAACAAACAGCTAATTTACAGCACATGAAGAAATTTTCCATTCTACTTTTTGCGCTTGGCGTAATGTTTTTTTCTTGTAGCAAGTTTGATGATTTAGGCAGCACGGAGATTAATAATCCCGATGCCGAATTTGCTATTCCAATTGGTAAGGCCAGTTTTACGATTCGTGATTTGGTTGGCTTGGTAGGGGACAGCACATTTATTTTTGTTGATCCTGATAGTACTATTCGATTAAATTATAAAGGGGATTTGACTTTTGAAGATGCAGAAGGAGCACTTTTCGGAGCTATCAATGATGCGTTGGCAGCTATTCCTTTTGCACCAATTGAAGATACAGTGAGTGTATTGCCGTGGATTGCTCCTCCTGGGTTGGAGATTGATAGTATGCGATTAAAGAATGGTAATTTGGCTTTTGTTGCGTTCTCTAATCCATTAGATGAGGCAGTTACTGTTGATTGGCAATTTGATAATGCCATTAGCCAAGATACTGGAGACACCTTATCTGGTACTTTTGTGATGCCTCCATTTGCCTTAAATTTTGCGGATACAATCGATTTGCAACGACAAGTATTACTGCCAGTAAATGGGCAAATTCAATTTACTTATAAAGCCCGAACAGCTTCCAATCCTAACTATGTAGTTCCAAATCTTTTTGTTTCCATTGATTCTTTAGAGTTTGCTTATGCAGAAGGAATTTTTGAAAACATTACCTATTTGGGAACACCTGATGTGATTGAATTGGAACTTTTTGATGAATGGACAGAAGGGGATATTTTCTTTGAAGATCCTGAAATAAAAATTTATTCAGAAAATTCATTTGGTATTCCAACACGTGCAGTTATCAATTATTTTGATGTGAGAACTGAGAAATTTGGTGACTTACCGTTGGAAAGTCCAATTGTAGATATGATTGATTTTTCTTACCCAACTTTGCCAGATGAGATTGGTGTGATAGCACGTGATACTTTCACCTTTAATGCTGAAAATTCTAATATTGAAGATATTCTTTTCGGTGGGCC